>NZ_JXLC01000013.1:0-106667 GCF_001886225.1 Enterococcus silesiacus
AAAGGTACGAAGACGGTTGAGAATAAGAAAGGTAGTGGGGCTAATCAAAAAGTAGTAGAGGAAATCACTAATCCTATTTTAGAAGCTCCTAGGTCTGGAAGTGGATTGAAAGTCGATGATATTAAACCGGTTAAAGGGAAAGGCTCTGTTTATGATATTGACCCATTAACAGGAAAACCACCTACAAAACAAACTCAAATTATTATAGATGAATTTCCTAATGTTCCAAAAGCACATGTTTTTTCTGATATTATTGACAACTATGCTGGTTTAGCAGAAGTCACAGATTTAGGTAATGCTAAATTATATCAAATTCAGGGAATCCAAAATGGTGTTATGGGGCGTTTTGAATGGATAATTCAAGACGAAAAAGTTACACACAGAATGTTTGTCAGAAATCCAGAATTGAATGGAGTGCCTATAAAATAATGAATTGTGTAGATGAATTTAAAAAAAATAATATTCCTTTTTCTTGGAACGAGATTAAAGTAGGTAGGTTTGGTTATTCAGACAACGAATTTTATTTACAAGGTATACTTGATGATGAATTTGTAATGAAATACACCTTAGATTATTTATCTAAAAATGAAAATGAAGAAAATTCGTATGTATGGGAGCTTGGAAGTCTATTTTCACCATATGATGAGAACGAAATATATAAACTTCTGGATTTGATTGAGGATTCTAATGAAAAAGATTTGATGTCCTATTATAGATGGAGATGGATTTTAGTTAATAATTTATTGAAGAAAATCTTAGATAAAGACTATGTAAATGCTTTGTTAGAAATTAGTGAATTCTGGCTTGATTTCAAGTCTCCATTCGATATGCCTTATCAATACCAAGGTGTAGAAAATAAATTAACCCCTCAAGAATTTTACACTGAGGAACACTTATCTAAAGTTATTTCCGACCATAGGAGATGGTTGGAAGATGAAAAAGAGAATTTAAAGTAATAGGTATCAAAATAAAAAAGGCACTTTATCACAAGACTGGTAATCAAGTGATAAAGCCTTGACTAGTAAGGACTAAACTTACTAACCAAATTGCCAATAATTGAAACAGTATTAGTGAGAGAGGCTCGCTGATACTGTTTTTTTAAATTTACCATCTTCGTTTCTCGACAAGTTTATGCTCAGGTGATTCCTACGATTCAGCGAAAGCTTTTTATTCAGCCGTCTTGATTCCCTTAGCACAAGGTGGAATACTGTTAACAGATGCAGTGGAAGAGGTGTGTAAAAAAATTCCAGAACAATATACAATGGATGTTGACAGCAGTGACCTAAACTCTGAGAAACTGGAAAAGGAAATCGAAGAATATGAAAGGGAAAATGGATATAAGCAACCTTCTTCTCATACAAAATATTTCTTAGATGACAATGGTGTATTAAGGCAAGGGAGAATTGATTAAAGGACAAATAGTGTTACATTTGATTTTGATAAGTAAATAGGAGGGGAAAAATGTTTGAATATATTGAAAATAGTAATGTAATTTTAGATGAGATAGGTTCAGAGAATCCGTTTCATTTTAGTGATATTATGAAAATAGAATATAATATCGAGGAAAATATTTTTAATAAAAAACGCTCAGTACTAAATTTAGATTTAAAAACTAAATTTTCAAAAAAGCCTCAAGTAATGTTATCAAAATTTAAATTTAATAATGTAAGTGAATTATCACTAAAAGAGGTTACTAACATTAATGTTTATGACAGATTAATAATAAAAGATATGAGGAATGAACCTATAGATTGGCCAAGTGACAAAAGATATCATGTTCATGATGATAGTGGCTATGGAGAAAATGATGGATATAATTATATAAATTTTTATTGTGAAAGTATTGAAGCAATTGGGTTAGAAGAGTTTCCTTACGGTGACTTCTGAATATAGTTTTAAAAAATGAGTTGAATTAAATAAAAAAGGCACTTTATTACAAGGCTCGTAATCAAGTGATAAAGCCTTGACTAGTAAAGTCTAAACTCACTAACCAAATTACAAATAATTGAAACAGTATTAGTGAGACTGTTTTTAGTTTTATTTCACACAATCGTTCTGCCTTCGTTCCTCTAGTCCAAGCGATCATTAAAATCACACTATTTTAATAAAAAAATGTAAAGACGCACCACAGCTCTTTTGTTTGCTTCCAATTAGTGGTAGAATTATTGCTATCAGTCTAAAGAGTAGTCGGGGTGTCGATGTGAAAAAATTTAATCCAAATAAAAATATAATTATCACGCTGATCGTAGTGATTGTCGTGGTGACCATTATTAGTTTGACCGCAGCTCATAGAGCAAATAACGGCAAAAACAATCTTGGGCAATCAGCGGTTAATGATAGTGTGGGCTTTGTGGACAAAGTTATAGGCTTTCCAGCTAAGGTGATCGGTAGCGGAGTATCGTCGATCAGTACACTATTTAACACCTATGATGAGAATGAACGGTTAAAAGAAAGAATTGATGGATATGGTGAATTATCTATCCAAAACGATAACTTAAAAAAAGAAAATGAAGCACTAAAAAAAGAGCTAGCGTTAAATGAGACACTGGGCAATTATGAAAAAGTGACAGCAACTGTTGTTACTCGTTCTCCAGACATGTGGCAAGACCTATTGATCGTTGATCGAGGATCGAATGATGGTATCGAACCGAATATGGCGGTCTTAGCTCAAAAAGGATTGATCGGCCGAGTGATTGAAGTAAACGCAACATCATCAAAGGTTGAGTTACTATCGTCTAAAAACCAAAATTCAAATCATTTTCCTGTTCAGATCAATTCTGAAAAGGGCGATTCATATGGTCTATTAAAAAGTTATGATGATAAAGCAGGGACTTTGGTTGTTAGCCAGTTAGTAGGAGATATGGACATCAAAGAAGGCGATATCGTTCAGACTTCAGGCTTAGGTCAAAACTCTCCAGCAAACCTACCAGTAGGTGTAGTTCAAAAGATAAAACCAGACAGTTATGGTTTAGATCGAGAAGTTTATGTTAAACCGTATGCTGAAATGTACAGCATTCCCGTTGTAACAATCATCAAAAGATTAGCTGGAGCGGGGGAGTAGGATGCAAATGATACGGAAAGAAAATGTTAAATACTATGCACCAGTAGTCTTCTTTTTATTGATGCTGATCGATGGTCAATTGACTCAAGCAGCTGGGAATTTAACAGATAATGTCTTTTTTGCAAATGCTCATTTTATGTTACTGGCATTTTTGATGGCTGTTCCCAATCTGTCTAAACGCTACTTGTTGATTACGGCAGTGATTTTAGGCTTGATTTGTGACAGTTACTATCTAGGAATCATTGGCATTTATACTGTTGCATTAGCTGCAACGGTTATGATGATGTATCGGTTTCAGCGAGTGGTTCATACAAATTTATTGACAGCTTTCTTTGGAATGATCATTTTTGTGACTGCCTATGAACTGATCGCAGTAGGTCTGCAAATTATTTTTCGCCTGTCAAATGTTGCTCCGTTGTTATTCATCACTAAAGTTTTAGGACCAACATTACTTTTCAATATGTTGATATTCGTTATTTTTTCTTACCCATTAAAGAGATTGTTCGGCAACGAATAGTCTCTTTTATAGCGTTTGTAAAAGTTTATAAATAATCAATGGATGCTCTCTCAAAGTTATGCAGACAAAGCGATTTAAAGGATGATCGGCGTTATTTAATTTTATTGGATGAAACATTTTTGTAATATCTTTTTTATCTGCATGTCATACTGCTATGGTACAATTGTCCCGTTGCCAGATACATAATACCGAAAAATAATCAGAAATTATAGATAAAGTAAACGCCGGAGGAATAAATAGTGAAAAAAAGTATATTATCAGCATTGCTGATTTGTTCAGTCACTCTAACCTCAGCTGTATTGCCAATGGCTGCAGTTGCAGATGAGTATGATACAAAGATCGAACAGCAAGATGAAATCATCAATGGATTGAAAACAAAAGAAACTGAAGCCGCAACGAAGTTAGCTGCAATTGAATCAGATATGCTAACAACTGCGACAAAAATCGATGAACTAACTGCAAAGAAAAAAACACTTAAAGAAGAAATCAAAAAATTATATAGTGAGATTTCAGATTTAAATGTTCGTATTCAAAAAAGAGAAGTTCAAATGCGTAATCAAGCCCGTGATGTACAAGTTAGCGGTTCAAGCACTAGCTATTTAGATGTGATTCTGAATTCAGAATCAATTTCTGATGCGATTAGCCGAGTGCAAGGAATTACAACATTAGTTAATGCGAATAATGATCTATTAGAACAACAAACTTCGGATAAAGAAGACGTGGAGAAAAAATCAGAAACAGTAGAATCACAAATTTCTGTTTTAGAAACATCCACGAAAGAATTAAATGACAAGCAAGCTTCTTTGGATACACTGAAGCTTGAACAAGAAATTGCTAAAAATGACTTAGAAGCACAACGCTCTACAGAAGAAAACAAAAAATCTGAGTACGTTGAACAAAAAGCCGCAGCTCAAAAGAAATTAGAAGAAGAACAAGCCAAGCAAGCAAAACAAGCTGAGGCACAAAGAAAAGCCGACGCAGCAGCTGCAGTAAAATTGGCGGAAGCTCAAGCTGCAAATCCAGGACTGGTAAAAACAAATGTTGTTCAAGAAAATGGTACAACACAAGAAACACAGAATGCACCAGTTTCTGAAAAACCAGCAGGAAAACCTAGTGGCGGTGGCAGTAGCATTGGTACCGGTGGCGTATCAGATGCGAAGAAAAAAGCTGCACAGATTGCTTTAAATGCTGTTGGACAAACAAATCCGACAGGTTGGGGGCAAAGCGGCGAGTGTATCGTAGCCGTACAAAATTGGTTGAATGCAGCAGGCGTTAGATTCTCACCAGGTGGTCCTCATAGTGGCTACACTCAATCAGGAGCAGTTCAAGTAGCTTGGTCTGATGTTCAGGTTGGTGATGTGGTTCAATACGAGAACGCGCTTAGCCCAGATGCATGGTTAGATGGGGTTCATACAGTTTTAGTTGTTGGTGTAAACGGCAGCTCAGTTCAAATCGTTGAATCAAATAATCCAGCGGGTTCAGGTTATGTTTCAACTACCACAGGTTGGACACCAAGCCCATATGCGGCAAACTTCAGAGCCGTTGTCTGGCGTTTTCCAGGATAATCTATAATAATAAAGTCCCTACCTATTAAAACCAAATGGATTTTGTGGGTGGGGATTATTTGTAATTACTCAGTGATTGGCGTATGGTAAGAGAATCAGTGTTGCGTGTTAGTTTTGTTCAGTTGTCATGTTTAACTTTCAAAAATGAAATACTCCTGTAACATTAATTTTATATGTATGACATGTGACTATGATACAATGATTTCGTTGTCAATAATAAGAATGAAAATTACTCAAACAATGAACGAATTTATTATAAGTAAAAAAAGTAGTAAAAAAGTCGGAGGAATGAATTGTGAAAAAAAGCGTATTGCCATTACTAATGATTTGCTCATTAGCCCTTACATCTGTAGCCTTACCAGTATTATCATCAGCGGATGAAGTGGACTCTAAAATTCAACAAAAAGATCAAGCAATTTCAGGATTGAAATCTCAAGAAGCTGACGCTCAAAGCCAAGTGGCTGCAGTACAAGATCAAGTTGCTTCTATTAACGAAAAAGCAGAAACTTTATTAGCTGAACAAGGCAAATTAAGAAAAACTTCTACTAACTTAGAAAAAGAAATCACGCAATTAACAAAACGTATCGACAAACGTGAAGTAGCGATCCAAAACCAAGCACGTGACGTACAGGTTAATGGTAATAGCACAAGCTACATGGATGCATTATTGAATGCAAAATCAGTTTCTGATGCCATTACTCGTGTAACTGCAATGTCTACAATTGTTAATGCTAATAATGACTTAGTAAAACAACAACAAGAAGATAAAAAAGCAGTAGAAACTAAGAAAGCTGAAAATGAAGAAAAATTACAAGATCTTCAAGATAATCAAGTAGAACTTGAAGCTCAAAAAGGCGATCTTGTTAAAGCAGAAGCTGATTTGAATGTATTACAAACAACATTAGCTGCTGAAAGAGCAACTGCTGAAGATCAAAAAGCTGGCTTAGTGAAAGAAAAAGAAGCAGCAATTGCAGAACAAGCACGTATTGCTGAACAAGAAAAAGTAGTAGCAGCTAACGCTAAAAAAGCAGAACAAGAAGCTGTAGCGGCCAAAGCAACTGCCAAAGCAACAGCACCAAGCACTACGACTGCTTCATCTACTGAAGAACCAACAACAGGTAGTTCAGTAGATAATAATAATACAGGAGTTGTAACACCTCCTGTTAATAATGGTGACGGAAATGTTACACCAACACCAACTCCGGATCCAGTCAAACCAGCAGATCCAATTCCAGACCCACCACTACCACCATCAACTGGCGGTTCTGCAATCTCTATTGCAGCAGCACAAGTTGGTAAACCATACGTTTGGGGTTCTAAAGGACCAAGTAGCTTTGACTGTTCAGGTTTAGTCTACTACGCATTCATGAACTCAACTGGCCGTAATGTCGGTGGTTATACAGTTGCCCAAGAAAGTGCTGGTACACGTATCTCTGTAGCTGAAGCTCAAGCTGGCGATTTATACTTCTGGGGTAGCCCAGGTGCTTCTTACCACGTAGCGATTGCTACTGGTGGCGGCGGTTATATCCACGCTGGTAACGAAAGTACAGGCGTTGAATACAGCAATGTTGGTTCATTTACACCAAGCTTCGCTGTACGTATGTAATTAAATTAAACTTAATATTCTAAGAACCAGACTCATGTCTGGTTCTTTTTTGTTCAAAAAAAGTTCCAACGAAAACTCGTTGAAACTTCATATTGTTACTTAATATATTCTTCCGTCAATTCCATAAATTCATTGACATCTTTAATTACTTGATCAATTCCAGCTTGCCAGAAATCAGGTTTTGTTAAATCGACCCCGAGATGTTTTTTAGCTAAGTCTTCTGATGTCATTGATGCAGTGTCACGAAGTAAGGCGATATATTGATCTTCAAAATCACTACCTTGTTTATTTGCATAAGCATAAATTCCCATGCTGAACAAATAGCCGAACGTATAAGGGAAATTATAAAATGGTACATCATCAATGAAGAAATGTAATTTACTTGCCCAGAAATGTGGGTGGTAAGAACCTAAACTATCCTGATAGCTTTCTTTTTGAGCTTCAAGCATCAACTCAGTTATTTCATCTTCACTCAATAAGCCTTTTTGACGAGCTGCATAAAAATTGTTTTCAAAAATAAAACGAGAATGGATATTCATAAACATTGCAATGGCATTTTGCATCTTAGTATCCAATAAATTAATTTTCTCTTCAGGTGTCTCAGCACTTTGTAGTGTTGCATCTGCAACGATCAATTCTGCGAACGTACTAGCTGTTTCTGCGACGTTCATCGCGTATTCTCGATCAAGTGCTGGCAGATCCCACATCACGCTGCTATGGAACGCATGGCCTAGTTCATGAGCAAGGGTTGCCACTTCATTAATTGAATTGCCAAAGGTCATAAAAATTCTAGATTCTTTCGTTTCAGGAAGTTCTGTACAATAACCACCCGGACGTTTGTCAGGACGATCTTCAGCTTCAATCCAACTTTTTTCAAATGCTCCTTTAGCGAATGTAGCCATTTTAGGACTGAATTTTTCAAAGTTTTCTAAAATAAACTCAGCTGCTTCATCAAAGCTGTATGTTTTTTCTTTTAAATCACCTAAAATGATCGGCGCATCTTGATCTTGCCAGTTCATTTTCTCTTTTCCAAATAATTGAGCCTTACGTGTTAAGAAGTCGATAAAAGGCTGCTTGTTTTTTTGGATGGTTGCCCACATAACATCAAGTGTTTCTTTTTGCATACGGTTATAGTTTAATGGCTTTTCTAAGAAATCATTGATACCATGCAGTTTATAATCGCTTAAACGGAACCCATCCAAGTGATTTAAAGTATCTGCTAATAAAGGAGATTTTTCGCTCCAAGCTTTTTCCCACTCAGCGAATAACTCAGCACGAACGTCTGAACTAGGATCGCTCATCATACGGTTAAAAGCTTGCCCAGCAGAAAGGAAGACTGTTTGACCATCTTCTTTGAATGGAATCGAAATGCTGGCAACGATCGTATCATAATGGCTACTCCAAGCGTTAAGTCCATCTAAAGACAATGTATTGATAATGTTTTCTTCTTGCTCAGATAATAGCTGCATGCCATCTCGACGGATTTCATTTAAACGAAATGCAATTGTTTCAAAAACAGGTAGAGCAGTTAAGGTTTGCCAATCTGCATCGGAAATTTCTGTTAGTTTTTTTGTAAAAATTGTTTCTGCTAGCTGAATCGCTGGTAATAATGAAAAAAGATCGCCAGATAAAATTTTGGCTTTTTTATCCTTAGTATCAGCAGAAGATAAAGCGGTGATAAAGCTACTACATTGAGAAAAACCATCTGAAATAGCTCCTTGCAGAGCTAAAATTTGCTGTAATTCTTGATAGTCAGTGTCGTTTTGCGGTATCCACTGCTCGATCAATTGATGATAGTTGCTGCTTTGTTCTGTTAATTTTGATAATCGTTGTTCCAGTTGAGCTGAATGGCTACCGCCAGGGAAAATACTATCTAAATCCCAAACGAGTGAATAGGTCATACACGATTCCTTCTTTCTTAAATCTATTTTCTTCTAGTATATCATAAGAAAAAAATTTTGAATGATTGTTTATTTTTTCTGAAAAGACCACTATAATAAAAGAAACGAGGTGACAATTTGAAAAAGCAATTGAAAAACAGTAATTTTTATATACTGGTGGCATTCTTGATTATGGCTGTTTTATTTTACAGTTCTTCTCAAACCTATGAACAGCAATCACAAGTAGGGCTTCTGGATAAGCTGCTGGGCAATCAACCATTCAAAGAACAGTTAAAAGGAATTTCTTTTAGCTATGCTGCAAGTGAAGTAAGTATTCAAGCAAAAGGATATGCAAAATTTGTGGAATTCTTTATTCGTAAAGGGGCTCATTTTGGGACATACTTTTTATTAGGTGGTAGTTGGTTTATCGGATTGAATATGAAGCTTAAACAACCCCTTTTAATTGCCGTTGTGGCATGGCTTAGCGCAACGGGATATGCTGGCTTGGATGAATATCATCAAATGCTGACCGGAGGACGGACACCACTCTTTCAAGATGTGATGCTGGATTCTATAGGTGCTTTGACAGCAGTCGCTATTTGCTTGCTTGTGATAGGTGTTAAAAAATTGAGAAAAAATAAGCGCTAAGACATATTTTCAATATAAAGAAACAAGAGTCTGGTATTCAGGCGCTTGTTTTTTGTTTTTATCATTTAATTCAAAAATCAGTCTCTAGCTGGATGAAAATAGAATAAATAAACTCTATTATAAGTAGAGTAAATCAAACTAGGTAAAAGAACAGGGAGAGGTATTCGATGAAACACTTCTGCAAATCGATACTGGTGATAGTTGTTATTATAGCAATCAGTATGATCGGACTTAGAATTTATACATACAATAACACTTCAACTGCTGCAAGGATGATCGATTATTTTAATCCACTGGTCAAAACTGCCACTCTTTATACTAAGACAACTGAAAAATATGATTATAAATACCCAGATGCGGTCAGCAAAATAGAGAACTTTGCGTATGTTGAAACGTGCTACACAAATGAAGGTGAGAAACGAAAAGTAGAATATATTTCGTTTGGAAAAAAAATACAGTCAGGAAAATTTCTCAAACTAACAACTAAGGGACAATACGTTATGGCATGGGAAGAAATCGACAAAAAAGAATTACCAGAAAAAGTAAAGCCATCATTATTGTAATTAAATGAAAGAAATCTTATGTAAAGAATAGTTAAATTTAAAAAAGACCCCTTATACTATTGAATAAGGAGTGATTGATCATGGAATATGTGACGATTAGCAAAAATAAGACAAGAGATACGGCCACAATCGCTAGGTTAGGAATGTTAGCCTATCGTATTTTTCCAGATACCGGCAGTATCAATATTCAATTATTGAGCGGGGCACAAGAAGAATGTACGATTCCGTTTAAAGACGGAGAAATAGTCAGATTACGTGATGTGGATTTACGTATCAATATTGTTGATTGAAGCGAAAAGAAAAAGCTAGAAACAAATGTGTTCAGCATGTTTTTGAAGGAGCTGCTTTTTTCTCGCTGTTTATCCTATTTTAAAGAGCGAAACAAAACTGATTATTCGGTTTGTTTCGTTCTTTTTTTATTTATATAGTATCTAGAAACAAAATGCTTTTTCTTAGTCGCTGTAATCCATCAAGCAGTTTCTCTATTTTTCCCCTTTCTAAGAGTAAAGGTTGCAACTATTTAGAAGCATAGTAAAATAGAAGGTAACTGAACTTAATTGACAGGTTCGTAAGACGTTATTATACGAGGAGGAATAAATAATGGCAGGTCACAGTAAGTGGAAGAACATTCAAGGACGTAAAAATGCACAGGACGCAAAACGGGGCAAGATTTTCCAGAAATTATCAAGAGAAATTTATATGGCAGCAAAAGCAAGTGGCACTGATCCAGCAACTAATGCCGCTTTAAGATTAGTGATGGATAAAGCAAAAGCTGCTAATATGCCGAATGATAATATTGATCGGGCCATAAAAAAAGCCAGTAGTGCAGGAGAAAATGAGCATTATGATGAGATTACTTATGAAGGCTATGGACCTGCAGGCGTTGCGATTTTAGTCTATGCCTTGACAGATAACCGAAACCGGACAGCGACCAATGTCAGAGTTGCATTTACTAGAAATGGGGGCGCTCTGGGTGAAACGGGTTCAGTTAGTTATATGTTCGACCGTAAAGGCTATATCGCAATTGAACGCTCAGGGATCTCTGTTGACGAAGATACAATGTTTGAAAATGTATTAGAAGCAGGTGCAGAGGATCTGGAAACATCAGAGGAAGTCTTTGAAATTTATACAGCGCCAGAAGATTTTACCGCTGTTCGAGATGCACTAGAAAAAGCTGGCTATACTTTAGCTCAAGCAGAATTAACTATGGTTCCGCAAAATTTGGTAGAGTTAGATGAAGAGCAGCAAGAACAGCTACAAATTTTGATTGATAAACTTGAAGAAGATGACGATGTGTCCGAAGTGTTCACTTCAGCGGATCTGTGAGTTATTTAGCTAGGAAATAGTTGGAAATGATGACAGACAGTCGTCATCATTTATATGGTAATTTATAGTTATCACATGAATGGAGCTGATACTATGAACTACAGAACCGAACAAAAAAAAGCATTTATTATCGCTGGATACAGACAAGAAATGAAAAAGATAGAACAAGATGAGAATTTTTATGAAATATCGAACTTCTGGTCAAATTTGACTGAAGCAACAATCAATCAGATCATGGCAGTAACAGATGGAACGCTCCAAGGTTTGCTAGGTGTTTCTGATAGTAATAAGAGCCAGGAACAATTTAAATATATGATTGGAACAAAGAAAAATCCGGATCAGACTACGTCAAATGATTTAGCTGAAACCCAGTTTCCAGCTTCAAAATGGGCGATTATTGAATGTGTTGGAGCAATTTTAGCGGGGGTTAAAGCACTTGATGAAAATCAGCCATTTGAACCGAATGTTTTGATGCAATTAAAACAAAGCACACGTGCGCCGTGGGCAGATGAGGGAATTCATGAAAATATTGAGATACCAAGGATCGAGTTTTATCCATTTGGGGACATGGAAGCAGAGGACTATAAGTGTGAACTATGGATTCCTATCAAAGATGAAAAAAGATAATAAAAGAGGGATAATATGAAAGAATTTTCGGATCCAGCTGTGGCTACTATTTTTGAGCAGTACCCTGAACGATGTCGCAAAGCGCTGCTAGCACTTAGAGAATTGATTTTTGATACAGCAGCAGAATTAGCAGTAGTAGGTGTGTTGGAAGAAAGCTTGAAGTGGAATCAACCTTCGTACGCAACAAAAGCAACAAAATCAGGAAGTCCGATCCGTATTGATCGGTTTGGTGATAAAAAAATTGCACTCTTTTTTCACTGCCAAACAACATTAGTAGAGGAATTTAGAGCATTGTTTAGTGATGTTTTTGAGTTTTCAAAAAATCGAGCAATCGTTCTGGATCCTGAAAAAGAATCACCGATCAATGAGTTAGCATTTTGTATTGAACGAGCGTTAACGTATCATAAAAAAGGTTGAAATACTATTAAGGTAAAGGCTATAACAGACAACATTTTATACGTTGTCTGTTATAGCCTTTATTAGGTACGTTCAATAAATGTATATGGAATCGTTTTGGTGCTGATTTTTTTGTCTAAAAGTAAATGAAAAGCTGCTTCCCCACACTGATCTATATGATGATCGATCGTAGAAAAGTTAAGCAATCTGCTAGAAAGTAGATTTTCTTCTCCAATCACTAAGACGTGATCCTGAGAAATATGTTGTAAAATACCAGCAGCAACATCATCGCCATTAGTCACGATCACTTCCAAGTCTGGCAACATTGAGAAATGACTACCGGCGTTTATACCATCTTCATATGAACGACAGTTTCTAACAATCATCGATTTATCCAAATAGCCGATGATATCGCTGTAAGCTTGTAAAACTAAACCAGTGCTGGCGCTCTCTTTTTCAGTTCGCCCGACTGTTAAGCCGATATGATTATAGCCTCGGCTTTTTAACTCTGTAAACAGATCGACATAGGATTTTTCCCGCTTGATTGAAACACAAGAAATCGGAAACTCACCTGTATCTTCACAACAAACGATTGGTGCATATTTGAGATAACCGGCAATCATTTCAAAAGAAACTTTTTTTGATGTAATGATCATACCATCCCACGCTTGTGCAGCTAGCTCATCAAGATAGTGTTTCTCAACTTCAGGGTCATAATTGGTTGGCAGCAAGGTCACTTTATAGCCATCCTCAAAGGCGGCAGTCAAAATACCGCTGACGATCTTGTCAGAATAAGGATGGTTGGCATAAGGAATCATGACTGCAATATGCTTTGACTTTCCCTTACTTAAATCGCGAGCTTTGGCGTTTGGGATATAGTCAAGTTCATGCATGATTGTTAAAATTTTTGCTCGTTTTTCCTCAGATACATAAGGATGATTATTCAAAACACGTGAAACGGTTGTGACTGAATAACCAGATAACTTGGCAATATCACGAATATTTGCCATAAGTGACTCCTTTCAAATCTAGTAAAGAACGTTTAGAGGACGGAAAATAGTACTCAAAAAAGGGATTAGATGGTTGCCATAATCAATAAAATGATAATGCTCATCTGCATAATCAAAACAGACAAAATCCAGCTCGCCTTCTTCACCGAATGTTAATCCTTCTATTGCAGCCAATTTTACTGCTTTATCGATTGGTTTGCAATAGTTATTCAAACTCCGAATGACAAGTAAGCCATTTTCAGTTGATAAAGAAACAAAGTAATAATCCAGTCCTAAATAATCAGTCAATTCAAGCATACCATTTATCATAAATCGATTCCTCCTGTCTTTTTTCAACTATAAAGTATGAAACGCGTATCAGGTCAAGAGGAAATGTCTCATTTATTTTTTTATAAATAGTTGATGATGACTTCTTGTTTGATTCGATCGATATCGGCTTGCTTCATTTTAGGAAACCAATTTAGCACATTAGCTGTGGAGTAACTATCGCTTTTTTTAATACATTGAGGTCTTCTACTTGCCCAAGCGCCAAATATTTCACCAAACTACTAATATCAGTAAAAAATGATTGTCTTGCCCATTTAATTGTTTCTGGATTTGAGCAATTTTTTTAAAGCCATCTTCTTTGTCTTTCTAAATATCAGCGAGTATACTCAAAAGTAAGAGAGGTATGTCCTCAAAAAAAGAGTAAAGGAGCTAGTATTATGATCAAAATCAGCCAAGCAAAAATGGATGCCCTCAATCGTTTGTCCAATGAAAAAGGGTTGATCGAAGCGTTGGCGATCGATCAACGAGGTTCTTTAAAGAAAATGATCGCAGCTGCTAGTACGATGGCCACAGGAGAAGAAATTATCGACTTTAAAAAAGTGGCCTCGCAAGAGTTAACTCCTTATGCGTCAGCGATTTTACTTGATCCAGAATACGGTTTACCGGCAACCAAGGTACGGGATCAAAATTGTGGATTATTATTAGCTTATGAAAAAACCGGATATGAGGTTTCAACACCTGGTAGAATGCCAGATTTACTAGAAGACTGGTCTGTATCACGTCTGAAAGAAGCTGGAGCTGATGCTATCAAGTTCCTGCTATATTATGATCCAGATGAACCTATGGCGATTAATAAATTAAAGCATGTATTTGTCGAACGTTTAGGCAGTGAATGTTTAGGTGAAGACATTCCGCTCTTTGTTGAGATCGTGACGTATGATTCTGAGATTACGGATGCGACCTCTGCGGCATTTGCCAGAGTTAAACCACATAAAGTGTTGGAATCAATGATTGAATTTTCTAAGCTGCAGTATCATATCGATGTATTAAAAATGGAAGTACCAGTCAATATGAATTATGTGGAAGGCTTTGCTGAAAATGAAGTCGTTTATAGTAAAAAAGAAGCCTTAGGCTATTTCAAAAAGCAAAGTGAACTGACAGAACTGCCGTTTATTTTCCTAAGTGCAGGTGTTTCAACGAAATTATTCCAAGAAACCTTAGAATTTGCGAAAGAAGCTGGTTCTAAGTTTAGCGGTGTCTTATGCGGACGCGCAACTTGGCGTGAAGGAGTTAAACCGTTTGCTGCTAAAGGTGAAGCCGCAGGTCGTGATTGGTTTGCGACACAAGGAAAAGAGAATGTTGAAACACTAAATGAAATCGTTGATCGTTGTGGGACTTCTTGGCGGTCTAAGGTTGAAGTTGGCTAACACTAAAAAATGTCTGAAATAAATCGATGTAGGATTTATTTCAGACATTTTTTTTAATTGTATAATTAAAAAAGAAAGAGAAAATTAAATTTTTTTCTATGTATTGCAGATGAACTTTCATTAAACTATAATCTAGTAAGTAGCTTATAAAATAAAACGATAAGCAAGTAGTTAGAGAGGATCCTGAATAATGAAAATTGGTATTCCAAAAGAAATCAAAAATGGCGAAAATCGCGTAGCATTGCCAGCTGCTGGGGTGTTAGACCTCATTAAGCATGGTCACACAGTTTATGTTGAGACCAATGCTGGGTTGGGCGCTTCAATTCATGATGAAGAATATGTTGCGGTTGGTGCGACAATTGTGGCGTCTGCTAAAGAAGCATGGGCCCAAGAATTAGTGTTAAAAGTAAAAGAACCATTAAAAGAAGAGTATCAATACTTAAGAGAAGATTTGGTTTTATTCACATACCTTCATTTAGCAGCCAATAAACCATTAGCTGAAGAATTGATGAAGAGAAAAACGAAAACGATTGCTTATGAAAGTGTTCAATTAGCGAATGGCGAATTACCTTTATTGGCACCAATGAGTGAAATTGCGGGACGCTTGGCTGCACAGATTGGCGCTCAATTTTTAGAAAAAGTACCAGAAGGAAAAGGCATTTTATTAGGCGGCGTTCCCGGTGTTAAAAAAGGCAAAGTAACGATCATAGGTGGCGGTATTTCAGGGTATAATGCTGCTAAAATCGCGCTAGGCCTAGGAGCGGATGTCACTATTCTAGATGTAAATATCAAGAAGCTGCAAGAAATCGACAATCAGTTCAATGGTGCTGTTAAAACACTTGTGTCGAATCACTTCAATATTCAAGAAGCAGTCAAAGACGCAGATCTTGTGATCGGAGCCGTCTTGATTCCAGGGCGTAAGGCCCCTGTTTTAGTCACAAAAGAAATGGTTGCTTCAATGCCGGAACATTCTGTGATCATTGATATTGCGATCGATCAAGGTGGTATTTTTGAAACAATCGATGAAGTGACGACGCATCAACATCCAACTTATATTAAACATGGTGTGGTTCACTATGCTGTGGCAAATATGCCTGGAGCAGTGCCACAAACCGCAACCTTTGCCTTGGCAAATGCAACATTACAGTATGTGCTTGAGCTGGCGAATAAAGGTTTTGAACAAGCAGTAGAACAAAATCCAGCGGTATTAGCAGGAGTGAATACATTGAATGGTGCAATGACGAATCATGCAGTTGCAACTGATTTGAATTTGCCTTACTCTTCCGTTCAATCAGTACTATAAATAGTTAATTTTACTAGGAGGATAAGCATACTCATGACAAAAAAAGACTCGTTAGATTTAATTGAACGTCTCTCAAATGCATCCGGTGTTTCTGGATTTGAAGACGATGTAGTAGCAATTGCCAAAGAATTTGCCGCGCCTTTTGCTGCAGTTAGTGAAGATCATATTCGCAATGTTTATATGAACGTTGGTGAACACAAAGCGGATAAACCAACAATTGTATTTGATGCGCACAGCGATGAGGTTGGTTTTATCGTTCAAGGAATCAAACCCAATGGTACATTGCGCTTTTTACCTTTAGGAGGCTGGGTACCGAATACCGTACCTGCTCATCGTGTACGAATTAAAACGTCCGATGGTCAGGAAGTACCAGGAATCATTGCCAGTAAACCACCACATTTTATGACAGATGCCGAACGTAAAGAAGTGCAAACAATCGATGATATGGTGATCGATGTAGGCTGTACGAATGCCAAAGAGGTTGCAGAAAAATTAAATATTGCAATCGGTGACCCAGTGATTCCAGACGTTGCCTTTGAATATCTTGAAGCAACCGATGTAATGCTAGGAAAAGCATTTGACTGTCGTATAGGTTGTGCTTGTTTACTTGAAACGCTTAAAGAATTATCTAAAAAGGAATCGGAATTCAATCTGATAGGTACGATGACAGCCCAAGAAGAAGTTGGGGAACGTGGTGCAACAGTAGCCATGAATAATGTCAAACCAGATCTAGCAATCGTATTTGAAGGCTGTCCAGCGGATGATACATTTTCAGAAGAATACATGATCCAGTCTGGCTTAAAACGTGGTCCGATGCTTAGAAACTTTGATGTTTCGATGATTACTAATCCGCGTTTCCAACGTTTTGCTAAAGAAACAGCCGAAAAATATGGTTTACCAATGCAAAGTTCAGTTAGAAAAGGCGGCGGTACTAACGGTGCTATCATTAATTTAACAAACAAAGGGGTACCAGCCATTGTAATTGGTGTACCAGTTCGTTATGCGCATACTCACTATGGTTATGTTGCATACGAAGATTATCAAGCAGCGTATCAATTAGCTGTCGCTATCGTGAATGACTTAACGAAAGCCACAATCGACAGCTTTTAATAATAGAAAAGAAATTAGGGGGAATTAAAAAATGAACATGAAAAAGTGGGCATTTACAACAGTAGCCGCGGGTTTATTAGTTGTATCATTAGCAGCATGTAGTTCAGGGAGTAAGGAAGATGAATCAACTGGGGATAAAAAGCAAGTATTGACTGTGATAGAAAGTGCAGAACTACCAACAATGGATATCTCCCAAGCAACCGATGTTGTCAGTTTTTCAGCAATCAGCCAAGTGATGGAAGGTTTGTATGAATTTGCAGACGATAGCACTTCTGCACCTGCAATTGCTGAAGAAGTTGTGACACCTACAGATGATGGAAAAAAATACACGATCAAATTACGTGATGACGCAAAATGGAGCAATGGCGATGCCGTTACAGCAAACGATTTTGTGTATTCATGGAAACGTACAGTGGATCCAAAAACAGGTTCAGAATATGCGTATTTATTTGATGGGTTTGAAAACTACAAAGCAATCTCTAAAGGTGAGAAATCAGCTACGGATTTAGGGGTTAAAGCAGTCGATGATCACACGCTAGAAATCAATTTAGAATACCCAATTCCATACTTGTCTTCTCTTTTAGCAAAACCAACATTCTATCCATTGAATGAAAAATTTGTTGAAGAAAAAGGTAAGGAATATGGAACGAACAGTGATAACATGATCTATAATGGTGCGTTCACTCTTTCTGATTGGGACGGCACAAGCATTACCTGGAAATATTTGAAAAATGATCAATTCAGAGCAGCAGACAAAGTAAAATTAGATGAAGTCAATGTTCAAGTCAGTAAAGAAATTGGCACAAATGTGAACTTGTTCAAAGCCGGTGATACAGATATCGCTCCGATCAAAGGAGAATACGTAGATCAAGAATTGGACAATCCAGAATTAGTGAAACGTATCTATCCATCCACTTCATACTTGCAATACAACACTGAAAATAAAGTATTTGCCAATAAAAATGCGAGAAATGCGATCACAAAACTGATCAATTCAGATCAAATCGCTAAAAATATTCTAAAAGATGGTTCAATGGCGATCGAAGCCTTTGTACCAAAAGGAATCACGAATCAAGAAACAGGAAAAGATTTTGCCGAAGAAGCAGGCGAATTGATGAAAACAGATATCGAAGGCGGAAAAAAACTGTGGGAAGATGCTAAGAAAGAATTAGGTGTTGACTCGGCGGAAGTGACGTTATTAACATCAGATATCGATACAGCTAAAAAAATGGCAGAATATATCCAAGGGTTATTAACAGAAAACCTAAAAGGCTTAAAAGTAACGATTTCAAGCGTACCATTTAAGAACCGTTTGGATCAAATGAGCAAAGGCGACTTTGATGTTGTTTTAGCTGGTTGGGCAGCAACGTATGCTGATCCATACGATTTCTTGCAATTGTTTAGAACAGGCGGAGAACAAAACTACGGCAAGTTCAGCAATGAAGAATTCGATAAATTATTAACAGAATCAGCAACAACTTATGCTACAGAAAACGAAAAACGTTGGGATACATTGTTGGATGCTCAAAAAGTATTGATGGATAACTCACCAGTGACACCACTTTATCAAGCATCAGAATCCTTCTTAGTAAATGATCGTGTTGATGGTTTGGTGTATCGTGCAATTGGTGCTCCTTATTATAAGAATGTGTCGTTAAAATAAACAGTAGCAAAAATCTGTTGGGAAGTTAGCTTAGTGCGGCTTTTCAACAGATTTTTTTGTTCGCCTTCTTGAATCGTCTAATTAAGTGCAACACTTCTTTAAAATACTTTGATATAAGAAAGATCTGAACTAAGATAATCACTTTGGATCCCTTTATTCTCTTAGATATTAGTGTTTCTGCTTACTATTGTTTTTACAGTCGCTTTTTTCTAGTTGGTATTTTTGATAAAATAGAAAAGGAGAAGTTTAACCAAAAGTGATCAGAAAGGGTGAAATAAATGTTTATAAAAGATAGTACGACTAATATTAGCTTAAGAAGTATAGAAACTAAGGATATTTTTGATTTATGGAAGATTGCGTATGATGAAGATTTAGAATGGATGAAGTGGAATGGCCCGTACTTTAATGATCCAGTTCTTACATTTGAGGAATTAAAGAAAATAGCTGAAAAATACTATTTGGATAATCCTTATCGGGCAGTCATCGTTTATGAAGATAAAATCGTTGGACAGGTTTCTGCTTTTTGGGAAGACGGAGAATTGAAACAGTGGTTAGAGTTTGGTATTTTGCTCTATGATCAAAATACTTGGAGTAAAGGGATTGGTTCTAAAGTCATTGAATTATGGATTACCCATTTATTTGAGATCACTCCTTATATTCAAAGACTTGGTTTTACTACATGGTCTGGAAATAAAGGTATGATAAAAGTTGGGGAAAAAATAGGGATGACGAAAGAGGCACAAATTAGAAACGTAAGATACTATCAACAAAGGTATTATGACTCGATAAAATATGGAGTGCTACGTGATGAATGGCAGTTAATACATGAGGTATGAATTTCCTAAAAGGGTTAATTCTTCTTGTTTTAATAGATGAAACACCCTTGACCAAATAGCCAACAATTCCCAATCGATGTGTCTAGTTCAACATCCGTATAAGCTATTGAAAGCTCTCAAGAATAATTTTGAGAGCTTTTTAAATTGATTATAGTGAGGACAGGATGGAGTCATTATTTTAATTTCTCTAGTTCATCTTGCTCAATAAAAAAGGTCACTTCTCCTGTATCTAAATTGACGTTTGCTTTGACTTCAGGATTTTGATTCTTAAAACTAATCTTTTTATGTTCTCCTGCGTTTTTTACTCGTAATGGGGTCGTAACATTATTATAAGTCATTGTTTTAAATGTTTTAGTTGTCAATTTAATTTCCTCCCTAAGTAATTCATCCAAAGTACAGCCAAATAATAAACTCATTTTTAATAAATTTGAAATATCTGGTAAAGTCTTATCACCTTCCCAACTAGATATTGTAGGTCTGGATATTTTTAATCTGTCTGACAATTCTTCTTGAGTCCATCCTCTTTGATTTCTTTTCGATTTAAGTAGTTGTCCAAATGCCATTAATTCTTCCTCCTAACTCAATCTTACTACTATATTTTTTTTAATTCTGTTCGATTATCTTTATATTTTAGGATTGTTAAGTGTGTTTTACAAGGTAATTCACTAATTCCTCAAAAAAATATTTTATAAGAAGCAAAATAGAGGACAGAGAAATACATGTGAATAATGCGCAAGTTTTCTCTAATAACAAATCCAGATGACTGTTACTTATTTTATTTATGTTTTTTTTGTGGCACTTAATTTGACAATTCTAGTTGACAAGAAGAACGTATGTTCTTATAATAGTTATAGAAACAAAAAAATAAAAAGGTTGGGTGAAGAAGTATGATGGATCATTTTTCAGTAAATGTAAGCGATATCGAAAAAAGTAAGCAGTTTTACAAAGAGGCCTTGGCACCATTAGGAAACGAAATAAAGTTAGATTTTGGGACGACAGTTAGTTTTGGTAAGAAAGAAATTATCAGCGGAGATCCTGCTGGTGGTTTTTGGATAGTTGAAGGCGAGCCTAAGCTTATTCATTTTGCTTTTAGTGCTGCATCCAAAGCAGAGGTAGAAGCGTTCTATGATGCTGCCATAAAAGCTGGTGGGACTGATAATGGTAAACCTGGAATTAGACCAGATTATGGCGCTCACTATTATGCAGCGTTCATTCTTGATCCAGATGGCTATAACATTGAAGCCGTATATCATGGAGCATAGTATAGTTAAAATCGATCATTTATTTATTCTAACAAATCACAATAAATTGATGCATTCTCTGAAAGAAAGCTTTATACTAAAGAAATAATGATACGTTTTCTGGAGGAGAAAGATGAATAACAACGATATATTGATTCGCTTGCGCTATGCATTGGATATCAAAGATACAGATATGATCAAGATCTTTAAACTAGGTGATCTAGAGATTACCAGAGAAGAACTAAGGGTATTACTAACAAAACAAAATGAAGAAGATGAACTTCCACGTGATGCAGTCTGTGATAATCGTACATTAGAGGCTTTCTTGAACGGCTTGATCACGTACAAAAGAGGTAAGCCGCCAGTGAAAAATGGTGTCGCACCTAAGCCAACATTCTTGATCACTAGCCAGAGTAACGTCAATAATGTTTTGCTTAAGAAAGTAAAAATTGCTCTGACGCTTACAAGTGATGACATGCTGGACGTATTGAGACTTGCAGGTGTTTATGCTTCTGATAGTGAACTAAGTGCTATTTTAAGAAAAGAAGGGCATCGCAACTACAAAGAATGTGGCGACCGGTACGCCAGAAATTTCTTGAAAGGTTTAGCAATCAAATATCGGGAATAAAGACTTGAATAGTTAAAAAGTGATTATAAGAATGAGACTAGAGAAGGGACTGGGACATAACTCGAAGAGTTGTATCTCAGCCCCTTAAAATCTGAATAAACGTTGAGAAAAAAGGAGCAACAACGCGCTGATCATGTCAAACTAGAAGTGTTAAAGCACTAAAAGATGAAGCCTTGTATGCTAATCTTTTTTTCAGATTAATGGAGGAGAACTGTATGAAGAAAATCGAACGAATATTAGCGATCATCGTTTTGCTTTTAGAAAATGAGATCGTTTCAACGGCTCAATTAGCGCAACGTTTTGAAGTGACTAAAAGAACAATTTTTAGAGATATCGAAACGATTGAATTAGCCGGTTTTCCGATTGTTTCTCACCCAGGCCGTCATGGTGGTTTTTCTCTAGTGGATTCTTTTAAATTGCGAACATATACCTATAGTGGAGAAGAAAAGCAAGATATCCTAAATGCATTGAATGTCCAAGAAGGGTTATTTGGAATTTCTGATCAACAAAACACGATCAAAGAAAAAATTACATTAATACAGGAAAAAGCCAATCAAAAAGGGCAATTCAAAAGACAATTTTCCTTTGAATCACCAACGATGCATCGCCCGGAAATTGAAATAGAAACAAAACGAAAAATCAATGACATCAATCTTGCGCTAAAAAAAAATAAAAAGCTAATAATTGATTATGTGGACAACAAAGGTGACCATACGCAAAGAACGATTCATCCATATGAACTGATGTTGATGAACGGGAGCTGGTATATCTATTCTTATTGTGAGGATCGAGAAGCATTTAGATATTTCAAGGTCACTCGAATTCGGCACCTTATGATTCAAAAAATAACTTTTGAACCTGTTGAGTATTCTAATAAAAGGCTCGTTGAAACAAATGAAGAGATCATTCAATTACGCTTTAAAAAAGAGGACTTAGGAAAGCTATATGATTATTATACGGAAGATGAGATCGAAGTAAGAGCTGATTCTGTTGATGTAAGGATTTATGCCAACCAACAAAAAACGATTTTACCATATTTATTAATGTTTGGTAACGGTGTAAAAGTGATCGCGCCAGAAGTATTAAAAGAACAGCATAGGAGCGAAATAAGTAGGCTGAATGAGACGTATTAAATAGGTCATAGTCGCTATAATGAAATAGCAAACAAGCGTTTATATGGGTAACTAACTCATATAAACGTTTGTTTGCTATTTTTAGAAAGAATGTCCCACACAAAAGTCAAACTGATGCAGTTGTAAGCTATTTAAGGGATGGTTGATAATGTCCAAAGGAGTTCACTAGAAAATGAACCAATCGTTTTGTTGGCTGTTTCAGGAACGAATAGATGGATACTAGGAGTATCACTTGTTTGCTCATTAAAGTAAAAACGCCAAGTACCGCTACCTTCGCCAGATTTAGCTGTTAAAACATTTTGATTAGAGCCTTGATCATGTTCATCAAACGTTAAAGTGAAATCTGAATTTATAACAGAGGGTACTTTCGTGCCATCGGTTTTCTTTTCAGCGTAGATATTCGAGATTGAAAAAAGTGCTCCAGCTAAAACGTCATTGTTAGATGTTTTGAATTGTTGGCTTTGTTGTACTTGTAAAAGCCAATTTCCAGGTGCTGTTCTAGTATCTGTAATTTGAATATAATACGCTGGTTCAGGCAACTTTTCAGCGGTAATATTCATTGTTTTTCCTGAAATCGGATGAGTCCCAAAACTGATAGCTGGAACAAAATCGAGGGATAATGTTCCGTCTTTGGTGTAAACATAGGTAACGGCTTGATCATTTACATTGAAGATACCTGTATTATTTTCAGGTGTTTCTTTTAAAACATAACCTTCAATATCTTTAGGTGTTGTTGCGTAAGTTGCGCCGATTTTCCCAGTTAAAACATCTGATTTATGGATGGGAGTGTTCTGATCGTCTACATAATTGACGGTGACGTTACCAACTATCTCATCTGGATTTTCGTATAATTTCAAGCCCTTATCTGTCACTAAAAAGTATTGAGTAGGTCCACTGAAGGTCTCGTGTTTTTCCCCCTCAACAAATGCTGTTAAGGCTTTTGTAACATATTGTTGGCTATCCGCATCGAGAGAAATCGCCTCTTGATTGACTCTAGCATGTGTAATCTCTATCACATCGCCTGTTTCCAACGTAATATTTTGATCATTGATCATCTTAGTAAACGCATTCGCTCGGGTACTGTTCTTTACCTCTATTTGTGTGGGCGTTTTCTCTTTATTCAGATAAGTGACTGTCATATTGAGCAAAGGTTTCGTTGAAGGATCTGATCCGTTCATGGTGTAAGGATCAGATCCTTGGGCAATGAGCTTTTTATTGTCTTTGTCAAAAGTCAAAAGTGTACCGTATCCTCCGTGTCTAGGAATAACGATTGTATCCTCAAAGTAATAATTGAAAGGAATCGTATAATCCCCAACACCTCCAAACAGACTGTTTTGAGCTTTGATTGATATAGTCTGACTAAGATAACTGGATAACGTTTGCCCTTGTTTAATGCTTTGTGTAGGAAGTGTTGCGCCAAAGGAAAAGGTAATATCGCCGTTAACAGGATTAGTGTAACTCGCAATGAAATCATCTGTCGTCAAGGTTTTTGCAATAGGAAATTCTGTTTGTTTCCATTGGACTACAGGAGCGAAATCAAGTTCTTTCCAACCACTAGGAGTAATGATGTAATAATACGTATCTTTGTTTGTTATAACCTTTGTACCATTTATATAGCGGGACACGCGTTTGGTTGATTCTCGATGATAAATCTCTATAATATCATTTTCCGCTACTTTGAACTTATTTAATTTATTAGCAAAAGCAAGGCCTGTATCTCTACCATATCCTTCAGCGTAAAGTTTTTTCTCTGTCATCTGTGCACTATAAACGGTTACTTTAGGATAAATATTATTTGGTATATTTTGCAAAATTTGCTTGAGGTTTCCGACAGCAACCAACTCTTGGGTACTAGGATCATAGTCTATAGCAGCATAAGAACCATTTTGACCAGACATGACATACGTATTATTGGGGATGATTTGTGTTTGGACATTTAATCTATTGGTGATCAACCGATCATTTTCAAAATAGGCATAACCATCTTGGATACTAAAATTTGTTGGATCAGCAATATCACTTTTAAGATAGTGAACGGGAGAAGCAATTGGTTCTGAATGAAGATTAGAAAAATATTTTTCTAAAGAAAAGCGATTTAGATCTTCAAAACGGGTCGTAATAACTGGAATAGTAGAATCTAAATCAGCATAAGGTAATGTATAAGATCTATCTGAAATGCGATACGTTCCGTCCTTTTCTTCTTGTTCAGTTGCTAGGATATCTTTCCAAATTTCCTTCTCTAGTGTCGGTAAATGAAGATTAGCTAACGTTTGTTTCGTATCATCATCTATCTTAAAATGCCAAAAATCAAAATAAGGAGTCAAATCTCGATTGGCTATTTTTGAAGTCATAATAATGAAAAATTGCTTTTTCTCATCACTAGTAACTGGTAATTGAGAGACCGGAGTAGCTCGATATAACTTATTAAGCTCAGGGTAAAAGTCATAGCCAAATGTTCTAGGTAAGGTAACAAACATCCCTAAAGCAGCAAAATGAAAATCAGTGGGATATTTTGCTATTTCTGCATTCAAGTCCCATAAAGGATCATTTTCTAGGTTGGTAAAATAGCGAGCCACTTTTTCTCTATATTTATTATTTTTGTTATTAGGACTCATGATAGCGTCGTAGGGGCTATTATTACCAGTGAGATGTTTTTGGACATGATCTGAATAAATATTGACAGTAACTTCCCCCATATCATCCCAGGTATAATACATATTTTGATAAGAGTGACCAATCTCATGGAATAGTCCCCAGTTGGTCATATTATCGCCAGAACTAAAGACTTCCCGATCCCCTGTTGTAGCACTATGTATCGCTAAAAAATAGTCTGTACAGTAAAATTTCCCAGCTCCACTTGTAGGATTGGCGATATGAACACGCTGTTGGGCTTTTTTAGTAATCCCACTGCCATTAAAGTCAAGTCCGGCAGCTTCGTTTTCTAGCTGAATAGCTTGGGAGACATACGTCATAAACCGATTGGCTTGTTCTCCTTGCAGAAAAATATCTTTTGCCCGATCCATGCGGATTGTAGCAATCGCGTCATTGTTTACAAATTCCATAAAAGGAACATCACTAAAGAGCTCTAGTGAAGCTTTAAATTCTTCGATAGAAGTTTCTCCTTGAATAAAATAAGGAACATTGATGTTTTTAGATAGACTAGCATGAACAGTCTGCGTTGTAGAAGAATTGACTAGATAGACCATTCCGCCCGTTAAAGTATTGGTGAAGCGATTCTCTCCTTTTTTGAGTTTCAATTTTCCAGAATTGAACTGAAGGTTTCCATCAGTCAGGCCAACAACATTAGTATAGTTTCCCCATTGACCAACATACAATTCTAAATTTTCGGGTGTCTCATCGACATAAATGATGATCTCTTCATCCTTTGGCAAAAAAACACCTGTAGGTTCAAAGGATGTATGGGTATGTGAGCGTTGCTCTTTTCTCTCGTCATTTTTTGCATCTCCTCGAGGAATGATCGTCATTTTAAGTAGATCAGTTGATTCGGCGTAAACGCTATCCGAGACAAACATTACGTTTGTAAGAATGGCTAGAATAAGTAACCAAAATAAGTGCTGTAATTTAATGTTCAATTAAATCATTCTCCTTGTCGTTCTGTTGTAAATTAAGACGTACGATGAACGTTAATATATTTTTTTGACAATAATTCATTAAATAACATTATATATCTTTTAAAAAGGAATTTCTTTCAAATAAGCTTTTGTGGGAAGGAAAAATAGAAAGTAAGTCTAGAAATATTATTTGGAGTAAATGGCATGTTCTGTTTAGTTGAGAGCAATACAGAACAAGTGTTGCTATTGTTTTGAAACCAGATATACACTAGCTTGGCAAGGGGGGATTGTTTATTCCTGTTTTTTTTGCGTTTAGATATAAAAAAACAATGAAAATGAGAAAAAAATAAAATCTAATTATTTCAGTGAAAGAAGAATCTATTTACTATTAATTCTTGATAGTACTAGGTTTAAATGTGTTTGTTCTGATCATAGTTGATTTTAATAAGGGGACATTCTTTTTTTTTGTCTAAAAAATAGACTTAATGAAGTAATAAAAAATATAAAAAATAATTTAATATAAATAGTTGTTATTTCAAAAACTTCTCAAGTGGAGGAAAAGAAAGGAAAAAACAAAAATTAGAAACAGTTATGATAATAACGTTGTTGAAAATATTGAAAAAAGAAATAAAGATGATAAAAAGAAGGTGAATACGTGTGCGGATTTTTTTGGACGATATTTATGATAGACGTATAAATGTCTTGAGCTATATAGATAATCAAAGAAGAGAGGTAAGTCTAGCAGAAATTGCGAAAGCGACAAATCTTTCAAAGAAAACAGTTTCAATGATCATCAAACAATTTGAACAGGAATTGGATGTTTCCAAAGAGCAATTTGAGGTTTATTACATAAATCAAACGATACAAGGTGTTTATGCGAATAATCTAGACATAGTAAGTATTAGTAATAATCAGTTGAAGCACTCCATTTTATATAAGATGATCAAACATATTTTTTTAATGGAGAAAATCGATGCAATCACTTTTTGTGATATCGAGTTCATCAGCCCTGCGACATTTTCTCGTCATCGAAGAAAACTACAAAAAATATTGAATCAATGTGATTTAAGTTTAACTAGAACGAACGAAATAAGAGGTGACGAGTTAAGAATCAGAAATTTCTTTTTTTTATTTTTTTCGAATGCGTCCAATATTTGGGCATTTGATCAAGAGGTGTATAAAGAGATGGAAGAATACTTTGGGGAGAGAATAGCTGGTTGGGAAAATATGAATTGCATAAGAAAAAGACAGATCTGTTTATTACTCTATATTTGTATTGTTCGTATCAGCCAAAAAAAAGTGATGAAAAAGTCTATTTTAACGGTCTTATCTGAGCGATTTCAGGATGGAATTTACACAAAGGTATTTTTTGAGTATTTTCACTTAAAGAAAAATCGTCCAGAACAACAGTCTTGGGATGAAACAGGTGCTGCTTTGTTATTGCTTTATAAGGAACGTTTGGTAGATGGAGAAGGATTTGTGATCGAAGCACATCAGAATTTTTTTAATGAGGAGAATTTTAAATTAGTGAAATATAGTCACATATTAGCTGAAAAGCTGATTGAGACTTTCTTTCAAGGAAGCAGCACACCGCCACTTTATTGGAAACTTAGAAAAGAGCTAGATATGATGCATTTGTTGATGGAGACGTGCTTTATTGATCCGAAGCTGTTTTATTACGTTTATGATGAAAAAAATTTTTTCTATGCAGATCCGACTGAGAAAAAAATCCAAAAGAATATTCAAACCGTTATTGAAGAGCTAATCACGAAAACAGAATATGGTTCTTTTTTTAAATCGATTAAAAAAAATACGTCACAAGAGACATTGACTGATTACGTCTATCTCGTTACATATACAATTTTAGTGAAATTTATGCACGTTGAGTTACCTAAAGTACGTATTCTAATTCAAAATTCTAAAGTATTTGTAGGCCCTATCATATCGCAAAAAATCGAATTACTTTTTAGCGATAAGATAGAATTTGTCCAAAACCAACTTAGTTCACCGGATATTATTGTGACAGATACCGAACTAACGGAAAAAAGTGACAAGGCCAAGGAAATATTCATTTCTTCTTTTTCAAACAGTTCAGATTTGGACTTGTTGCTAGAAGAAATAGTGAAAAAAATCGTTGAACACTACGATGATCGCCACTTGTATTTAAGTTAGAGAATCAGCGATTTCAAAAATGAACATTGCTTAAGCATTATGCAAAGCATAAATCTTCCCACTGATAAAAAGAATTAGCTCTCTCCAAGAGATTTGATCATGGGAATGTTCAAAGTGAAAGGTTCTTTCGTTAGAATCTTCTCCTTCGAAAGCATCAGAAATAATCACATCGGCGTCATCTACATCAAAAGTAAATTCTAATGTTGAATCCCCAAAAATGGTGAGTAGATTATTCTTAACAAAGTCATAAATAAAATGATTGTTAGAATGCTGAATGAAGATCAGTAACTTAGCCTCCCTCTCTCCACTTTTCAAAATAGAGTTAAAAAATTTTGCCATAAAAGAGACAAGACCAGCATTCATATGTTTGCGTAACAAAGGTTCTTTGCCTAGTGTCTCTTTTACGAAAGAACGATAAGACGATTCATCAGAAGAAAACCAGTTCGCTTTAGAGACAGTCGTATCATCGACGAGAAATTTTCTGAAATTGATGCCAATAAAACGAATATAAATCAAGCAAATAATCAACAAATAGTAATTTTCCAGATAACTATCAGAGGATAGTCTCACTTTATACTTAGCTAAAAGTTTGTCTAAAGTACATGTGGTCAACTCAGCTAATGGTAACTTCGACTGGGCAAGTGATTGGGTAATCACTTGTCTTTCTTCAACTGAATCAATATTTGCGATAAGGAATCTTGATAGAAAACCGAAGAAATAGGCTTCATCTTTCTCATTGACTTGCTCAAGATCTACATTTTCTAAACTTGAAAATAGTTTAGTAGGTGCGACAGTTTCAAAATAGACAAGATAGTCCTTAAACTCTTGTGATAGGGTCAAGCTTTTTTTCCTATACAACGCACGCCAGTAGGTGACATTTTGAAAATATCTAAGTCTAGTTTGTTGTGAAGGCGAAAGTCTTTGATCATTTACAGCTAGTGGAAGTGTTTGGTAAGAACTTGGAGTTTTTTCGAAAGGCCATTCTACCCCTTTATAAACATTCCAGAACAAAACGAATCCTAATGCACGAATATTTAGTTCAGCTCCTTGAAAATTTGTTTTGTAGATAGAAGGAGAAAAAGAAATAGTCAAATCAAAAGGACGCAGTAGTTTATTTAAAAACGTTAAATTTGAATAAACATGAGAGGGACTTAAGTTCAAATCCTGAGCTAATGCCTCAACAGAAATATAATGTCGTTTTAAAAGCGCTTCAAGGATCGAAAATTTTTGTGAGATTCTTATGTAATACAGTCTCATAGAGTCAAGGACGTAGCTAAAAGTCAATGAAGGAGCCAATTCAACGATATAAAAGAGCTTCCTTTTCTTGATTGTGACTTGTCCATGTATAAATACAGTGTCTAAATCATCAACGAGTTGCTTTTTGTAACGATAAAAAGTTTTGCTGGAAATATTGAATGAGTCCATCATTTGCTGTGTTGTGGTACCAGCTTTAGCATAGAGAAGTTGCTTTAATAGCTCAAAACGAAGGGTTTCATTCTTCTTCATAAAAACAGTTTCCATGTCGTTTTAACAACTCCTTTCAAAATCTTGAGACTATCATAACATGGATATTTACTAAGCGTATATTATTAGCATTTTTTCAAAAAATATTGTCGGGATTTCAATAACTTCTTCGGGAGAAGATGATATCGAAAACAAAATAAAACAAAATATTATATTATTATTTTTGAAGGTTTGATATAAAAAAAATATATTATAAAAAAATACATAATACATAGAAAAAGGAGCAGAGGATAATAATGTGTAACATAGGCATGCTTTCTTTAGGAAATACTGCGGAAAATAGAATCGACATAGAGGAAATTAAAGAAAAACATACAATTATTGAAATAACAGAGAATTTAGAGTTACTAGAAAGCTTTGATGCAGTTATCATTCTAGAAGAAAATATTAGTGATTTAAGTAGGATCTGTGAATTGATCTCTAAGATAAGACAGAGATCAACTTGTTATATCTGGGTCATGACAGTTGCAGATCAATCAGTTGGCAAGTTAGTTTATTTACAACTAGGAGCGGATGAAGTTTTTGATTTGAGCAGGGAAGCAAAAGAAATTGCTTTTATTATGGAAAACTCAATGCTAAGAATCAAACAACTTCAGGTCAAGAAGGGCAGTGAAACAGAAAATCATCATAGTGATGAGTTACTTAAACTGATCCCAACGAATGTTAGTGTGATGATAGAAGGAAATGAAGAAATCGTTTTAACAAAATTAGAATTTCAAATGATGGAATTATTATTAAGACATCAAGGAACTGCGGTTATCTATGAGACGATTTACCAAGAATTGTGGAAAACAGAGACAACAGAAAACAAGCAGTATCGAATCGCAAATATTATCTATCATTTGAGAAGAAAAATCGAGAAGAATGTCAAGAAACCAATTTTTATAAAAACGGTGCGATCTAAGGGATATATGTTGAATATTTGATTGTGTTAATCATGTAGAGTGAATAGTTAATGACGAAGTAGCAAGTAAAAAATGGTGGCTTTCGGGCTGAGAAGGTGAAAATGACGAATGAAAAACAAATTACTGATCGTAATCGGGATGATCATTTTAGTGAGTGTAGGATCTCCGTGTTTTGCATCTGAGGCAGATAGCGAGATTGGGATTTTATTTACTGAAAAAGATTCATTGCCAAATGAAGCAAGTATAGTTGAACAACCAAAGAAAGATAGAGTGGAGAATAACAGAGTATTACCTAAAACGGGTGAAGACAATAGAAATATGTGGTCCTTCATAGGTAGCGTTGTTTTATATGGGATTTTTTTAACTAGAAAAAATTTAAAGCTTAAAAGGTGAGCAGAATCGCGAAAAGAATTTACGGAAGGAGTACTAGAAATGAAAACGAAAAAAATCATGTCGCTTAATCAAGCGCTGATTTCTCTGTTCTTGCCAATTTGATAAAGGGATTGTAAGAACTTAGAAATTAGTAAGAAACAGAAAAAATTAACAGAACGAGGGGAATAGAAATGAGTAAAATGAGTTTAAAACAAGGGATAATGGCAGGGATGTTAGCAGTATCATTATTGGCAGCAAACAGTACAGTACTTGCAGCGGAAACAACGACTGGAAATGATAACGATGGGACAAAAGCAACTTCTCATGGGCATATCGATTTAAAACCTAATGAAGGGAAAGAGTCACCAGAAGTACTTGTTCCAGAAGAAGAAAAAACAGAAGCACCAGATACTGAAACACCTTCAACAGGCAACAAAGGCCCACTAACGATCGATGCAATTTCAGCGCTAGAATTTGGAGCGTTTGAGCTATCTGGAACAACTGAAGTCTATTCAGTAACGAATCAAGTTGACGGAATTAAATCAAAAAAAGTGCAAGTAACAGACCGTCGTGGAACGGGTGCTGGTTGGAACTTACAAGTGAAATCATCAGAATTCGCAGATAAAACAGATGCTAAGAAGATTTTAAAAGGGGCAACATTATCTTTTCCGATAGGACGTATGGATAAAACAGAAGGAAATACGTCTGCAGAGCCAAAGAAGTCTGAAGTTACTTTGATAACAGGAAATTCGGAGCTGGATTCATTTATGAAAGCTGAAGCAGGTGCAGGTTTAGGATCATGGATGAATGTAATGAATTCAAGCGAAGTTGAAATCAAAGTCCCAGCAGGGAATTTAGCAGGTGACTATTCAGCTACTTTAGAATGGTCATTGATCAGCGTACCAACAGCAGAAGAAAAATAAATTAAAACAAAGGAGATTTTTTTATGAAATTCATTAAAATAACAACATTATTATCACTATCAACAATGGCTTTAATCGGTGCATCACAAGTTACGTTTGCAGAAGACGCACCAGCAAAAAATCCAACATCAAAAGGAATTGTTACATTAACTGCTGGAGACGGTGCTGCCATTACACCTCCAATTGATAAGGATACGCCCAAAGAAGATATAACAAATCAACCTGGACCATTATCAATTGATGTTGCACCGAATTTTGATTTTGGTACCGATAAAATCGGTGTAGGAACAACCGAATATCCAATTAAAAATACAAACAATCCCTATGTCCAAGTAACGGATTCTCGCGGAACAGGTGCTGGTTGGGATTTGAAAGCTAAAATCACAGAATTTGAAACAGCGGATAAAAGCAACAAGTTAACAGGTGCAACACTTACTTTAGCATCTAAAGAACTTCAAACAACCAATCCTCAAGGTGTGGCATTCAAAGCGCCCGTTGGTGATGCTAATGGTGTTACATTAAATGATTCACCTCAAAGCTTGCTACTTGCTGAAGCGGGTAACGGTTTAGGAACTTGGGCTAATTACTTCGATAAAGGAACATCTAAATTAACAATTCCAGGTGGTAACTTTATTGGTGAGTATTCAGCAACACTTGAATGGTCATTAAGTACGACGCCTAAAGCTGACTAACCAATTAACTAAAGGAAAATGTTTTCAGTTGGAGGATTAGAATGAAAAAAGGAAGTGTACTGAATCTGGTAGGTTTATTCTTTTTACTGCTTACTTTTACTATGCAAAAGGTAGAAGTAAACGCCAGTCAAGTAAACTCCAAAGATAACCAGATTGAATTCACAGAGAATACGAGTGTTAAACCGCCACTAGACCCTCTTGACCCTAATAACCCAACACCACCGATACCACTAGATCCGTTAGATCCAACGAATAAAGGTACGGGAAATATAGGTGCGTTAACAATTGATTATGTTCCGAGCATTAAATTTGGCAAACAACAATTAGCCAATGGGGATAACCACTATTTTGCTCTGAACAAAGATCCTTTTGTGCAAGTCACTGATTTACGAGGCGTAGGGACTGGTTGGAATTTAACAGCACAAGTCTCTAAGTTTATGAATAGCGATGGCACAAAAGAATTAAAAGGTGCAGTTTTATCTTTTAAAGAAGGTGTTGTTAAGACCCGATCAGGCAATGTTTCCTCTGCTCCAGAGGGGGATGATCTAGTCTTTGATAGTCAAGATACATATACGTTGATGCAGGCTGGAGAAGGTAGCGGTAAAGGCACATGGTTAGATGTTTTTTCAGGGGAAGCGAATAATAACGAAAACATACAATTACTCGTCCTTGAAGGGTCAGCGGAAACCAATATTCGCTATACAGCAACGATCAACTGGGCACTGTCAGATATACCAAAACCAGCAAATAATGAATAAATGAGCATAACATATAGTGTAGTGCAGCCGCTATATTTGTCTCGATAGTTAGAGGCTGAGACAAAAGCGTTTAGCTCCGAAAAATAAGAGGGAATTCACGAAAATTGCTCTTCAAATTTTTGTGAATTTCAGCTTATTTCCGAAGGAGCTGCTTTTTTCTCGCCGTTTATTCGATTTAGAGCGCGAAACAAAACTGATCTTTAGTTTTGTCTCACACCCTTGTTAATAAAAAGCGATGGAAGGATAACGAAGTAATGCAAAGAAAATTAAAAGCCGCACTGTTTACGTTTAGTATCATAGTGGCATTATTATTATTGCCGCAAGTAGTAGCAGCCAAAGAAGAATCTGGAGAAGCAAATTTTTCAGCAAGAGCAGAGATTCCAGAGAATCAAGTAGATAAAAATCAAACGTATTTTGATTTAAGGATACAACCAGGAATGGAGCAAGATTTAACGTTAGTACTGACCAACCCAACGAAAGAGAAAGTCAGTGTGACCGTTGAGCCAAATGTTGCGACGACCAACCAAAATGGTGAAATGGACTTTACTAAACACCCCAAAAAACAAGATAGCACGTTGCAATATCCATTTACTGCGTTAATCTCCGACAAACAAGTCGTTGAACTTGCTTCAAATGAAACAAAAAATGTTACCTTCAAACTGAAAATGCCGAAAGAAAACATAGAAGGCATGATATTAGGTGGTTTTTACCTCTACAAAAATATCGGTGAAGAAGAAGAAAAAGCAGAAGCAAACGTTCAAATAAAAAATCGGTACTCATATGTAATCGGAACAAAACTAACAATTGATGATCAGAAAGTAAAACCCGATGTTGTATTAAATGAAGTCAAACCAGATTTATTGAACTATCGAACAGTTGTGACTGCCAATCTTCAAAACATCAAACCAACAATGATCGGTAACTTTAAAGTAGCAGCAAAAATCTACAAAAAAGATGATACAGAAGTACTTCATGAAACAACAAAAGAAAATATGAGTATGGCACCAAATTCAAACTTTGATTTTCCAATTAATTGGGACAATCAACGCTTAGAACCAGGAACGTATCGATTGAAGCTTCAGGCAAGTTCGAATGATGAAAACTGGGAGTTTGACAAAGAATTCACCATTGTGAAAACAGATAGTGATCGATTGAATAAAGAGGCAGTTGAATTAGAAGAACAACCAATGAATTGGTATTTAGTAATTGGCGTAAGCTTAGTCATAATTGTATGTGTGATTGGTTGCGTAATGCTTTACAAGAAGAACAAAAAGAAAAAAGAACTACTGAGAAAAAAGATGAAAAAGAGAAAGAAAAAAGTGTCTAAAAAATAATGATCTTTAAGGAAGCACGTTCTAATAAACATTCCTAAAAACAAATTGGGAGCGTAAAAACTTCGGGAAGACACAATATGAGAATAGGAGGTTTCCCACCAAATGAAGCAAATAAAAAAAAGGAGCTACGTGCTACTGATCAGTGTCATAGCAGTATTTACCTTAGTTTACATAAATATACAGTCGGATATCAGTGCGAATGAACAAAAATCTGTTAAGAAATCTAATGATTCTCCAATTATGGATAGAACAAGTTTATTGAGGGCAAATACTGGAATAGGTAATCCACCAGAACATGTGACCTTAGAGGGGATTTTCCAGTTACCAGCTATTTCAGATAGTACGTTGATCGGAGATGTGGTTCAAGTAACAGACAATGTAGGCGGTCAAGAAGGAGCTATTTGGTCAACACCTAATAATCTATTGGATTTGACGCAAGATTTTGAGCTTGAAGCCTACCTTTATTTTGGTAATAAGAAGACAAATAACGGGGACGGCATGACATTTGCCATACATAATGATCCCGAGAGATTGACAAGTAAAAGAGGAATAATTGGGGAACAGTTAGGTGTTTATGGAAAGCATGATCCTAAAACTAAGTCCAATACGGTCGGAGCCTTAGAAAATAGCTTCGTTGTTGAATTTGATACTTATTATAATGATAAAGGAATGGATGGTTTTTTATCCTATTGGACCTACTTTAATAAAGCACATGTGGCCTATGCCTTTCCTAGCAGAGAAGACTCTTATGGTAACGCCTATGCGAATATGCTGCCAACATTGAACCATCAATCCACACAAGTGTATACATCTTTAGCTAACGACCAATGGAATAAGTTTACTGTTTTTTGGGATAGTGAAAAAAATGTCTTAACCTATCAGTACGGTAGTTCTCCTCAAGTAGCGGTACCTATTGATCCACAAGTGATATTTGGCACGAATGATGTAATTTGGGGATTCACTGGTTCAACAGGTGGTGCGATGCAGTACAGCCGGGTTGCATTTACGAAAGTTCCAGGTCTAGTGAATGCGAAGTCAAATATCACAGTTGTTGATAGTATGGGAAATCCTGTGGACGGAAAAACACTAAAAGCCAGACAAAACTTGACTTATACTGCAGAAGTCACGTATGAATCTGGGAAACAAGATTGGTTTGATGTATCAGGAGTAGCGAACCTGAATGAATCTGTGGATTATGTTCCTGGCTCACTGAAAGTAGATGGTGTCACTATTGACGATACTTCTTTTATTGAAAGCAAGCGAATTTCTTTAGGCGATCTGTCTTTAACATCTACTACCAGAAAAATATCGTTTGAAGCACAGACGAAAGAATTGACGGCGAATCAAAATGTTTCAGATACGATCAGTTTTGCTGGGAAAAACTATATGTCGAATCCAGAGACATTTAATTACCAAATCACCGCAAGTACTGTTAAGGATAGCCTAGCGATAGATCCAATCGCTCCTTTCAATAAAAGTACTGATATTACGGGGAATTGGTCACTCAAAAACCTCCGGAAATTGAAGTCACTGATCTATCAAGTGGATGATGGCGCAACCATTCTTTTACCAAAGGAAACATATGCAACCAATAAAGAGGAATTTAACCCTTGGAAGCTGCAGTTATCACAAGAGCTGATTGATTCCTTGGATGTAAAAAAAGAGCATGTCCTAACTGTGACGGGCATTCCAGAACAACCATTGTCCGGGCGACCAGAAATTCAAGCAACAGCAAAATTTGCCGTAAAACCGAAACAAGTAACTTTAGATGCTGCTATTACGGATAAAGCGACATCAATCGAAGGTACAGGGATTCCTGGATTAACCATCCAGTTAAGAGATGAACAAGACAAACTTATTAAAGAAACGACCGTAGATCCTGAAGGGAAGTTTGTTTTAAGTCCACTGATGCGAATGAAAGAAGGCACAAAGGTAAACTTAATTCAAAAAAGCCAATTTGCTATTAGTGAACCTTTGGAAGCCACTGTTGAGCATTTAGAACTAGCACCTAAATTAGTCGTTGAAGGTGATGGTGAAACAACAACCATTTTAAATGGGGCAGATTTTACGATCAAAACGCAAGTTTCTGGTGAAGAAGCGGATGATTTAGTGTTGAAATATGCGATTAATGGTGCTGTGAATGACTCAATGACTGAAATCATCGCAAATCCTACAATCAATGAAGTTCATACAAGAACTGCAACATTAAAAGCAGAAACGTTACCTATTGGGGAGTACAGTCTGACCGTTGTAGCTGAGTGGAAGACAAGTGGAATGAAATCTACTGTTGGAAAAATCAACTTATTGGTAGTAGCGGGAACGATGAGCTTCAGTAAAGTACCAGCAGAAGTCAGTTTTGAACAAGGCGCCATTACCAATCAACCACAAACGTTGGCTAGAAAAGCTGGTTGGGATATTCAAATAGAAGACTTTCGAGGAAAAGGGAGTAGAACAACGCTTTACGCTAAACTGACAGGCGATTTTAAAACGAAAGAAAACCATATTATTACTAATTCGTTGATTTATGTGAATCAAAATAACCAAGTCACACCAATCCCTATGGACAGTAGTATTAAAGTATTCGAACGAGAAACAACAGAGACTTTTGCCAATGTAGTTGTTGATTGGCAAGCGAATCAAGGTATTCTTTTCGACTTGAAACCTGGAAATTACAGCGGAACTTATCAAGGAGAGATTGAATGGACATTGTTGGATATTCCAAAAGCATGAATTAATGAGCTGTTCAAATACGAATTTAAAGATATTATTTGTGTCAGAAAGGGGAAATATGAGTGAAAAAAAGGTTGATAATTGTAGGATGTGTATTCTCAATAATAATATCTATGAGTATTTGGCAAAACACAGAGTTAATCAAAGCTAAGACCATTACAGAAGATGAATTATCTGAGAAAAATTCTGAAGTTGAATCAACAGAAACTCTAACAAGTAAGATAACGGAGATGAGATCAGCGGATGGTTATGTTGAAAATCCTGAACTGGAAGGGTGGACAAGAGTTGTAGGGAGGAGCCCTAGAGCTCAAATACCTCTATCTGAAGAACAACGTTTAGAATTTAGCTTTCAAGGTTATCAAGACCCGGTACCGCCAATGAATAATGCTGACAGAAGTTCTTTTTTCCCTAATGTCTATTTCGTGGATAAGGATCAACTTATTGGTGGATTATTTTCTTGGAATTTCAAACCTGGGACTAGTTGGCCAGTAAATCTAGTCTTTGGAAGCGCTAATTCATCGAAACCAGAAGATAAAATGAGTGCATATACAGTTGATAATCCGAGATATTACAAAAAAATGAACGGTAGTGGAAATACGACAAGCTTGATGGTTAAAGGAGATAAAATCCGAGATTTAAGCAATTATGCTCCTGTAAACACCAAATCCCGATTTGATATCACTATTATTATGACTGCGTTTAATGGTGCGGTCAAAATAGATACATTTGTCAAAAACAATTCTGATCCTGTCATGGTTCAAGATGAATGGTATAAAGAGGTTGTTTTGTATACGATGATGGATACTAAATTAGCAAATAACGACTCAGTACCTGTTCGTTTTCTAGGTGGAAATAGAGGCTTATATATCGAAAATCCAAGTCCAGATAAGGCAAAAGTTTATCGTTTAAATTATAATTTTAAGGTTTCTAATCCAGTAAATAATTGGAAAGCTGGTAGATATACTGGACCACTTGATATTTCTGTTGTCTTTAGTCCAAGTTATGGTGGTTTTCCAACCTATGATGCTTCAGGAGCAGAAGCCTTAAATGGTGTAGCAGGTACAAATGCGTATGATGCGTACCCTAATAATATTCCTGAACCCATTGATACTGCAATTTTTATGAAATCAGCGAAACAAGCTTTTCCGATTGGTTCCGTAATCGGCTACTCGTACAGTGTAGGATTGGAAAAAACAGATGAAGATACTCCAGTTGCGACTGGTGATGGCTTAATTTTAAAAGTAGATAAAAATCTTGATACCTATTCAGGTGAAGGAAAAGGATATACGCTATCAGGAACATTTAATGATGAAACTATGTTTTTAGAAGATATATCGTATTCTATCGGTAGCCCATTTAATATGAAACCAGTCTTAAGTTGGATTCATAATACCAATCCTGGGACAGATATGCCATTTAACTTTCTTGTAAATAAAGATGAATTAAAACAAGGGCAGAATGCTATTTTTCTTAAAGCCAAGAATATAAATGGTGTGGAGTCTGAGTTGGTTGCAATGATACTAAATGTTACTATGCCTAATCCACCGAACATTTCTGCAAATCTGGCTATAGACAAAGCGGAAATCTTAGAAGGGGGAAAAGTAACATTTACTTCGACCATTCAAAATACAGCAGTGGCACCATCACCTTGGGACAATGTGATGTATGAAACAACCAACGCTTTTCCAGCAAATATCGATGTTGATTTGAAAACAGTCAAATTGAACGGTGTAGCAGTACCTGCATCTGATGTTACATTTGGCGCAGATCGAAAACTGCAAGTGAAACTGGGGAATGTCGAACCGAAGACCGAATTAAAACTGACCTACGATGTTCTATCCACCATTGCTGTCCCAATATTGACCAGCTCTTTTGACGTGAGTCAGGCATTTAAAGTCAGCGGAACGGCATCAAATGGTGAAGTAGCAGAAAGTACATCTGGGGAATTAAAAACATTCACAGTCAAACCAAGAGCTGCGAAACTTACGCTACTACATTTAGAAGAAGGAACGACCCCTGAAAATGAACTTTACAAAGAAGAGCCTAAAGAAGGCTTGATAGGAGAGAAAGTTGTGATAACTTCTCATCCAACCGAAGACTATATTTTAAGTAAAGTGCTGATTGATGGTCAAGAAAAAACGCCCTTACCAGAAGCTGATTTTGAAGTGGTCTATGGAGAGGTCAAAGAAGTCAAATTTTATTATAAAGGTGTCTTAAGACTTAATTCAGTTCCAGAAATCATGGACTTTGGGCAGCATGAGGCAACGTTTAGAAAAGTTCGTGTAAACCAACCGGATTTAGCGGGTCAGAAATTAGCTATAACAGATACCCGCCAAAGCAAAAAAGAATGGACACTAAAAGCCGTTTTGATACAAGAATTCACTAATATCGATGATCCAAATTCCCAAATGACAGGAATTCTACGTTACAACACAGGAGCACAAGACAGCGAAACTATTTTTGAATTAAACAAAGTAGAAGAACTGATGCGACATACAAATGACTCTAAGAGTGAATTTGTTGTGAGTGATACTTGGAGTGAAGCTGGTTTTGGGTTCAAAATGGAAGTACCAAACGGCGGAGGGAAAATCGGAAAGTATCAGGCTCGTATCGAATACCAATTGGGCGATACGCCATGATGATGAAGGAGAATAGCCAATGAAAAATAGAAAAGGAATTTGTCTTTTCATCACCTCTATTCTATTCAGTATGATGCTGTTCATTCTTCCGATGAAAAGTCTTGGAAGTGAAGGTGCCGTTCAGACTAAGGGGGAAGTAACGTTAATTAATGGAACGACTGCAACAAGTGGAAGTCCTACCTCAACAACAAAAGACGCATCACTACCCAATACCAAAGGACAGAGTCAAAAACCAATCGGGCGATTGCCTTCTACAGGTGAGTTGGTACAGAAAAGTTTAACCATTAGTGGAATACTAATATTGTTGATTTTTTTGACGGCTTATTTTTTAAGAAAGAAAAATAAGCAAAGTGAACGCAAGAAAGGAAGGATGGATGATGAATAAAAAATCAATACTTATTCTGACCTTCCTAATGTTTACTATAGCGACGAGACCAGTTATTAGTCAGGCTACAGATCATTCTGGCGGTGCCATTTTTGAAATTGAAAAGTCTAGGTCCGATAGCTCTCAGATTCAAGATCCAGAAGATAATAAAGTAATCGTAAATCCAGGAGAGATTCCTCGGACTGAAGGCGATTTAAGAATCGACTTTGTCCCTTACTTAAACTTTAGTACGGTCGAAATGACAGACGATAGAAGTGTGTTACCTGTTAATGCACAATTGTTTCACGATAGTGACAAGGTTCGCGGCAATTTTATTCAAGTAACCGATCAACGTGAAAAACCTAGCGGTTGGACGATTCAATTAAGACAAGAAACACAATTTAAACAACTGATGAAACACGGTGCCCAATTAAAAGGTGCGACCATTTCATTTGATCGTACGTGGACGAATTCTGCCACGAACAGTCAATACTCACCAGAAGTATCAAAAGAAGTGATTCAAATGAATCACGTCGGTGAGACCTATACAATAGCGACTGCAAAAGCTGAACAGGGCATGGGAACTTGGAGTATCATATTTGGTGCGTCAAAAGAAAATACAAATAAGCAACAACCAACCATATTTCCCAGCATCAACAATACTGGCAACATAATCGAAGATCCAGTATTCAAGAAACCTAGCTATGTAAATAATGCAGTCAATTTAACCATTCCCAAAACTTCTGAAAACGAAGCGGGAACATACTCAACGGTGTTAACTTGGATAATAGCCGAGTTGCCATAAATACAAACAAATCTTAGGAGGAAATACAAATGAAATTCACACACAAATTATGCGGAACAATCTTACTAGCAGCGTTAACAACAGCGGCAGCAACAGGGACAGTGGTAGCAGCTGAACCAGACAGTACAATGGACGGAAATGTTGGTAAAGTTGAGTTTACAGATGCAACGTATGAGGAAGAAACGGATAATCCAGTACCTGATACAGAGGAAAAAGATCCTGAAAAACAACCAAACGGGAAATTCTTGATTCGTAAAGTGACACCACTAGATTTTGGTAAAGCAGAAGCAAGTGCGACCAAAGAAATCACGTCATTTGCCAAAACATATGTGCCTGTTGGAAATCCTAAAGCAGAATCTGCTAACTATATTCGTTTTAAAGATGATCGCCAAGTAGATGATCACACATACCAATTAACAGCTAAAGTAACAAAGCAATTTGAATTCAAAGACGGCGAAACACTAAGAAAATTAGACAATGCAACGATCACTTATGGTCACCAACGTCTACTTGATGCTGCTGAAAATGGTATCCAAAATCCAGGAGAATCTGGATTGCACCACGATGCAGTAGTGAAATTCGGCGAGTCTACACCAATTTTCACTAATACTGGAGCAAAAGGTCGAGGAGACTACTTTATCGCTTTCGGTAAATTAGGTGACGAGGCTAAACCAGGTAACCAAGCAGTCAAATTAACGGTTCCATCTGGTACAGATGTTCGTACAGGAACGTATCAAGCAACAGTTACTTGGACACTTTCAGAAACACCATTAAAATAAAAAGGTAACGCAAACGAAAGTAAGCTCACCGATTAAAAAAATCGGTGAGTTTTTTTAGAAAGGTTGATTTATAGATGAAAAAAAGAAACGCATTTTTATTAATCTGTTTATTTTACATAGTTAGTATGATTGTGACAACAGAGAAAACATATGCTACCGAAGCAATCGCCACGCCCTATACTTACACAGTAGTCAAACCAGAAAATCAAGAAGGAGATGTTGGGTATTTTAACTTAAGAATGACACCAGGGAAAAAACAAAAAATTCAAATAGAATTGAAAAATGATGTAGATAAAGAAGTCACTGTTGGTGTCGAAATCAGCCAAGCAAAAACAAATTCAAATGGTGTGATTGAATTTGGCCCAAGCCCAATTAAAGACGATTCCTCACTGAAATTTGACTTGAAAAAAATGGTGACAGGGCCTGAGAAAGTTGTCCTTCCACCAAAGCAAAAAAAGGTATTAGAATTAACAATCGATATGCCCGAAACAAGTTATGACGGTATTTTGACTGGTGGAATTCACTTGAAAGTGATCCCAACCAAAGAAGAAGAGGAAGAAAAAAAGAAGCAAAAAGGAGTTATCAATGAGTATGCTTATCTGATTGGTTTAGTGTTGAAAGAAACAGATACACCGATCGAACCAGAATTAGAACTGAATAACGTTTATCCAGGATTATCCAATTATCGTAATGCTATATTTATTAACTATTCAAATATACAGCCAGATTTTGTCAATGATATGGATATAGAAGCCCAAGTCATGAAAGAGGGCTCCAATGAAATTTTGTATGAAACCAAGAAAATCAAAATGCGAATGGCCCCTAATTCGATGATCGATTTCCCTATATTAATGAACTCCGAAAAAATGGAGCCTGGGGAATACAATGCTCATATCCTTGTAAGCAATCAAGAAAAGAAATGGGAATGGACGAAAAAATTTAAGATTACAAAAGAAGAAGCCGATAAATATAATGCGCAAGATGTGACCTTGATTCAAGAAAGAGGGATCGATTGGGGACTGATTGGTCTGATTGTTTCTGGGATAATCGCTGTTTTTGTCATCATTTTTTTCATTGTTCAAGTAATCAACAACAGTAAGAAAAAGAAAAGAAAGCAGAAGAAAAGTAAAAAAAATAGCTGAGGAGGCATGACCAAATGAGTGTATTGGATTGGCTGTTTATTGGGCTATTATCAAGTGGTTTCGTATCCATCCTTGTACTTCTGTTTGTGAGTACGCGCTTGTTCTCTATTAACCGAACGTTAAAAATGTTGAATCGCAAACGACCAAAAACGAAACAAAAAAGACGTGGGCTAAAAAAGAAAAAATATCGACTTCAAAAACAAAAACGCATTTTTCTCAGCTGGCTGTTGTTTCTTGCCATTTTTGGGATCGTAACTATTAGCGGAGCAGTGTATGCACGTTACTATCAATCAACGAATTTAACGGCAGAAGATTCTAATATGATTGTGCAAAGTTATTTTGTCACGGAAGAGGTAAATACAAATTTAAAAGATATCGAAAGCGGTGGCAGCATCGATAAAATCCAACCGAAGTTAAGAGAGGTCAGTTCCTTACTAGTGAGTTATGGGAATCGAAATCTAGCGCAAGGAATGACAGAGGAAGGAACCTCTTTATTGATTCGTTATAAAGCCATGATGAAAGAAATCGGGACGAATATTTACGCCTTAAGTAGTGAGGATTTAACTAATGCTCAACTTAATTCTAATTATCAAAAAGATCTAGAAAAGTTAACACAAAGCCGTAAGAAGGTTTTTGACTATTTTAAAATCAACGAATTAGCTTTAAAACAAAAAAAGTAAGTCAGTTGAGGTGAAATGTGGTGAATAAAAAAAAGACAATTCCCTCTACAAAGAAGCGGCCGAAGAAACGCAAACGATCGACGACCGCTTCTATACATAAGCGTTCTAATGAAAAAAACATAAAGAAAGTCAAGCGTAAAAGACAATCTCAGCAAAAAAGAAAAAAGCGAAGGACTAGGAAAAGAGTGCAACGATTTTTGATAGAGCTAGGTATTACGACAGCTATTAGTCTACTTCTACTTAGTTTCTTTCGATTAGTCATATTCACTGTTCCTAGAGTTGGCGGATACAGTATGACAATGGCTTTGAATGAAGGGGATCGGCTTTTTGTAAATAAGTTAGCCCCTATAAAGAGGTACGACCTGATTTATTTTATTCATCCATTTACCAAAGAAAAAGTGATTCAACGCGTGATTGGTCTTCAAGGGGAGTCATTATACTATCAAAATGATCAACTATTCATCGATGGAGAAATGAAGAATGAACGTTTTTTAGCAACCTCGATTACGCAGGCTGCGAAAGAGGACCACTTATATACCAACGATTTTACACTGTTGGAAAAGACAGGGAAATCTATGGTGCCAAAAGATAGTTATTTTGTGATGGTGGACAATCGAATGTATGAAACAGATAGTCGAGAATTTGGTTTTATACAAGTGAGTGATGTCATCGGGGTCGTAAAATTGAAATGGTTCCCACTCCATCAAATGCAAAAATTTTGATTCACTAAGTAAAATATGAAAAGAGGCACATCTTTTATGAGCAGAAAAACGCGTGTGATGACGCTATTAATCGTATGTTTACTCCCAATATTACTTATTTCTGGGTGTAAGAAAGAGAACGCTTTACCAAAAAAATCTCAAGAACTGTTATGGAGAGCCGAAAGAACCAAGCCGTTTGGTGTTTTCGAATATAGTGATTTATCTAAAGAAGAAGCTGAAACGATTCTAAAAGAAAAATTTTCGGTATCACTATCTGCGTTGACCAAAAAAGCAGAAGCAATCTTAGATGAAGAATTATTGACTGATACAGGAGCAAAAGGTCCCGTAACCTATACGATCGATGCAAAAGAAAATAAATTACAGGTACGCGGATATTATCCATATGAGCAAGCGGATACTATGCAGGCATTCGCTTATATTGATTCAGAATACCTCTACCTTCCAGAAAAAAACCAAGCTAATTTGTTTGACCAAACGATCACACTTTCAAATTATGGAGAATCATCGGCATTTCAAAGTGAAAATGTAGAGTCATTATTAAAACGCTTAGGGAAACTAGTTCAAGTGGAAAATCTGACGATTGCGCTAAGACAGCTTAAAGAGAGTAAACAGGAGGGAGAATCCAAAGAGTTGGAAGTCTCAGATAATGGCGAGGATGCCTACAATAAAAAAAATATCCGTTCTTCTTTGTATGTAGGAATCAATGATCAATCAGAAATCAAAGCAATATATGCACGTATCACAGATTATAGGGAATAGCTTTGCTGAATAGTTAATTTTTCCACCAAATTCATGTATAATACTTTAATCATAGTAAAATAGGAGTTTAACTGATGGAAATAGACAATCTGTTGACCATAACGACCAGACAGGAATTACGCAACTGGCTACAAGCAAACAGCACAACCGAAAAATACTGCTGGATCATCGTCAGTATCAAACCAGAACCTAATAAAATCCAATACCTAGATGCGGTAGAAGAAGCACTTTGCTTCGGTTGGATCGATGGCATCAAAAAGAAAGTCTCTGAAACACAAACGGCTCAAAGACTTTCACCAAGAGCCAAAAAAAGTCCATGGACAGAGCTAAATAAAGAACGTGCTCGCCGAATGGAAAGAGTAGGCTTGATGACCGAACACGGTAGAAACGTTCTGCCTGATATGTCGGAAGCTTCATTTCAAATAGATGAAATCATAGAAAAAAGACTCAAAGAAGATCCAGAAATCTATGAAACTTTTCTAAACTTTCCAGAATTATATCGGCGTATTCGTATTGATACGATTCAAAATTATAAACATCAGCCAGAATTATTTGAGAAGCGTTTGGATAAATTTCTGGAAAATACAAAGGCTAAAAAAATGTATGGTGCTTGGCATGATGAAGGCCGGTTGCTTGAATAAATAGTAAAAAAGCTGAATCGACAATGTTCAGCTTTTTTTGCTTGCCTTGGAGTTCACTTCATGGTTTATGATAAATACAACGAATAGAAATGAGGGCAAGAAGATGACCAAAACATTATATCTGATGAGGCACGGGGAAACACTCTTCAATCAACAGAAAAAAATCCAGGGCTGGTGTGATTCACCACTGACAGAAAAAGGCATCAAACAAGCGCAAATTGCAGGGGATTATTTCAAGGACCGCAACATTATTTTTGATAGCGCATACGCTTCTACTTCTGAACGAGCAAGTGATACCTTAGAGCAAGTAACGGATAAGCCATATCAAAGAGTAAAAGGCTTGAAAGAATGGAATTTTGGTCGGTTTGAATCAGAGAGTGAGTCGTTGAATCCACCATTACCGTATGGGGATTACTTCGCTGGCTATGGTGGAGAAGAAGAATTTCAATTTAGACAGCGCGTATCAGAAGCATTGATGGACATCATGAAAGAAGCTGGAGAAACTGTTTTAGCCGTGTCTCACGGCGCAGCCTGTCGCCAGTTTATGCGAAACTGGGCGCATACCAGTGAAATCGATCAAAAAGACCGATTAGGAAATTGTTGTATTTTGAAATTTGAATTTGAACAGGATACATTTAAATTAATAGAAATCATTAATCACGATTTTTCAAGTTTGGACTAAAAGATGACAGGGGTATTCCAAGAGGAGTAAATTTTTATTTCAGGGCTTGATCAAATAGATGGCCGTCACAAAAATGAGTGTATAAGTTTTTTGTGGAAATAATAGATAAATATGTTCAAAACCTTCGTAGATTCTACAAGTTTTTGAACGTATTTTTTTATTTTAAAAAGGCAATAATCCGTTAGAGTTTTGTTATAATGTTTAAGGACTGATTCCTGAAAAACCCAGTAAATCAACATGACACGAATGGTATCAACACAAAATTTAACAATGACACGAAAAGTGGCTACCCTTTGCTGTAAGTTATCAAGATAATAAAAAAGAAAGAGGTGATACCATGAACATTGGTGACAAAATCAAAGAACAGCGCTTAAAAAAAGAACTGACTCAAGAACAATTAAGTGAGTTATTAAATGTTTCTCGTTCGACAGTGTCCAGTTGGGAAGTTGGCAGAAATTATCCGGACTTAGAAACAATTGTCGCAATTAGCGATCTGTTCGGTATCTCTCTTGATAACTTATTGCGGGAGGATATGGAAATGACAAAAGACTTATCGAAAAAAATGAGATGGAACAACTATTACAAGCGAATATTAGTAGTTATTGGAATTCTTTCTTTGATCTATGTAGGGTTTAATGGCAAGCTGCGAATGGACGAACAGCGCTATTTAAAAAATCTTACTGCGCATTCTTGGAAGCAAGATGACTATAGATATTCGGGAAGCTATGCTTTGGAAGAAGGAGGAGTGTTGTATTCAACCTATGTCATGGAAGTGGGCTTCAATCCTATTCCCTTAACAGAACATAATCCGTGGGTGATCGCAAGAAAAGACAAATTAGTGGTTAAAGTCAAAGAAGGAAACAAACGGAATGTAGTGATTTCAAAAGCGAATGATCCAAAAGTAAAATACGATGCAACTGTTGAAGTAGATGAGACTGGAAACTTAATAAATAGTGATCCGAGTTGGTCTGACGAAAAAGAGCAGTCATTAAAAGCGTATCTGAAAAAATATCAAAAGGAATATGTAGAATTGCTGAGAGAGACTGCAAGTAAAAGAAAAGAAATTATTAACGAATGAATCTATTTAGGAAGTGTTCAAGATAAGTCATATTCTGGAAAAAACTGAATTGTCAACACCAGTTTAGTGTGGTAAAGTCAATGTTCACCAAATGTGATTTTAGAAGGAGAATAGTAGAAATGATACAAAAAAAATGGACGAGCATTGCAGCAGTCGTAATAATGCTTATCTTAATGACTTTTACTCACGCTGATCAAGTAGCAGCTTTTGAATTACCTCAGTCCAATTCTTTAGCAAAAGCTGGTAGAGTTAGTATGCCAGGCGAGCTAGTAGTGAATTATCAGCTGCTTCAAGAAGATAGCCAACCAGTCGACCCGCATACGCCATTGAAAATAGGCGAGACTTATCTGGTCTCTATGAGATATCAACTAAAAGAATACGACAATAATCAAGAGATTTATGATCATAATATCATTTTTTCATTTAACGAAGGCTTGGATTATCTGGCGGACTCATTTTACATAGGTTCCAACGATTTGCCTGCAACTCACCTTAGTGATGAAATTCTTGCCAGCATCATGACTGATTTTCCAAATGAAATGGATCTTCCTTTTACCGGGGTACTGTCAGGCAGTATGGAAGTATATTACTATTTCAAAGTAAAAGTAGGTAATATTACTGGGAATGTTGATCTGCCAGGCTTGTTCACTGGTGAGACCTCAGATGGTACTGGTGGCATCCAGCCACTTTCACCAATTACATTATCTCTAGCAGAGACCAATTTTTTTATAGCCCCTGATCTTCAGATGCTGCTAACGGTTAGTAATCCAGAAGCTCAAGTAGGAGATATTTTGACGTATAGCTTAACCGCAGAAAACAGTGGAGGCAAAGTTGGGGCAAGTGTTCTTAAAAACAGTTTGCCTGCAGGTGTTGAGTATCTTCCAAATACAACAAAAATCAATGAGACTCTAGTGGATGATAGTGCTTGGGACGGGCCAGAGTTTGCCTATTCATTTACTGACATACCCGGAAATGAAAAGGTAACGTTGAGTTATCAAGTAAAAGTAACTGGGGAAAATCAACCGTCAATCGCTCAAAATATGTCGCTAGAAGGCGTGACTAGTCTAGCTCAACAACCTTTTACAGTAGCGTCTAACAGTGTGACAACAACGATAATTCATGTTCCTGTACTATCGAGTGTTACGGCTTATTTCAAAGATGAAGAGGGCAAGACCTTAAAGCCAAGCATTACTTTAACAGGAGAATCAGGAACTAAATATGAAATAGATAAAGAAATCACTGGTTATCAGTTAAAAGAAGTTATTGGGGACGACAAAGGAATTTTTACAGATCTACCTAAAGAAGTCACTTATCTTTATGAAAAAATAGAAACAGCGCCAATTGAGCAGGAAACAAATAATACACATGAAGAACAACCACAAAAAAAAGAACAAAAAAATGCACAATTACCTAAAACGGGAGAACTAGAACCAAATCAAGTACTCCTATTTACTGGAATGATTAGTCTATTTCTATTTAGTTTACTTTTTGATTTGCGAATGAAAAGAAGCAAATAATAGCGTAACGAGCGAGGTTGGGTCACACTTATGAAGGCAACAGCTCTCATGGGTGTGTGACCCAACCTTTACACGTTATATTTAAGGATGAAAAACTAGAGATTAAGCTCTAGTGGGGAAGATAGTTGCCATAAATCAAAATCAGACTGCTCCAAAATGTGATGAAACCAACTTTAGAAAACGCGTTATTGTAACAAGCTATTTTTAATACCATCAGGCAATTCATTTTCAGATACTTGTACTGGCTCATCTAAAACACGTTTTTTTGAAGCGGTCACTTTGATAAAAGAGTTTGGTATAAGTGGTTGAGGCTCTAAGTCAGTGATTGATAATTTAAGCGATCGCTTCTCGCCTTTTTTTGTCACACCATTTAATGAATAATCATAAGAATAAAGCTGTTTGTCTTGAGAATTTTTGACTAATTCACCAGAATCATCCTTTGTTTCTATTTTTGTGGGGACTGTTTCTGGAACCAAGGCATACGTTTCTATGCCAACATAAGTGCTTTGATAATAGTCAAAACCTTTGTAAAAAAGTAGACCAAGGATCACTAGTGCGAGTATGCTTACTATTTTTTTCATATTAATCAGACCTTTCTATGGCTATTATAGATGAAAGTAAACTAGGAGTAACGAACAAGGAGCTAACAATTTTGTTAGATAAGTAACACAAAATTGTGTGTATTCCTCATACTCAGCGTTCACACCTAAGTGAGTATAGGCGCGAACAAAAATAGGGAAAGAGACAACAAACCTGCCTAGGTTTGTTGTCTCTTTCCCTATTTTTCAATAAGTACTTATTTTCTATTTCGATACAGGATGTCCTCGGCATCGCCATTAGACCAAATTTTGCCAGAAGTCGCATCAAAATCTTCATTATCTAATTGAATACAGCGAATCCGTTGATTATTGTATGTTTTATAGTAATAATTCAGCGTGCTATTTACCATAACAGAAGTATATTGCGTATAGTCATACGCTTGTGTTGTTTTTACAACACCTTTAGGAATATCAACATTGGCAAGCACATGGAACAAAGAAGTGATACCATCTAGCTCAGATTGGATGTCTTGTAAGCAATTTTTCAAGAACACGGCTCTGACAAATCTTGATGGCGGCGTAAAATCACCAGGTAGGCCAAATGCGCCAGCGCCTTCACCAAACGGTTTCATCACCATATCTTTTAAATGTACTTCTGTTTTTTGATCTGGCTGTAAGCCAATATAATTTCTTAAATTTGTAGTATGCCACTTATAGTCGGGACTATTGGTCATGACCCCAATCGAATTTTCATAAATGTGTAAAGTTTGTTCCGTGTACTCGACGACAATACTTTTACCAGTAGTATCAGTAATGACCCAGTGAAGAGGTAAGACGATGCCTAAAAAGTCTAGAGCCGTATTGTCAACTTGAGCATTTTCCATTGTCCGAGTGGCATCTTCAATGGTAGAACAAGTGGAGAGTAAAAACGGGACAACATCGTGAGGAGCTAAGGAATATTTTTTATTGCTATCCTGACTGTTATAATCCGCATATCCAGAAAAATAAAGAGCAGCACAAGAGAGTCCTTTTTCATTTAAGCCATCGGCAAAAACAAATTCTCCATTATCCATTTGTCGAGCCATCCCAACAAAGGCATAGTCATTTTTACGGTCATCATTTTTATCATTTGCAAAGAAAAGTTTCTTTCTTGGAATAAAAGTTGGCTCAGCATCTAAAATAACCGCAAAATCCATTGTTCTAGCTAATAAAACTGTTTGATCTTTCGTTGTCATCGTAACGCTTGTACACATCGACTATCGCTCCCTCTTTTTTATGAAATAGAAATTGTATCTAAAAATTAAGATTATAGAATAATATAAGCTAAAGTGGACTTTCTAAAAGTTTAACGTAGATTAATTTTATAATCAAATAAATACCGTCTTCTTTTTCATAAAACGATTTTAAAATAGTATTTTATGAAATTTCGGTTTTTTTGATGCAATAAACCTTAAAGATGGATAGAAGATGAATAGAAGCGAAAAACAAACAATCGATACAAGTTATTTTATTTTTTTGATTGAGTCTAATATTTTTAACTAATAGATAAAAGCTACGCTTTTTTGATCCGCACATCGAAATTTTCTCTAAGCACATCTTCTTTAAAAATTTCTGCTGCTACATCTTTAGCAGTAATTCTCATTTCTTTTGTTAATTCAAAACCACCTGGTAAGTCTTCACGGTTCGCTTCTTTTTTCTCATCAGTAATCAAAGGAGGGTTATCTAACGGGAAATAACCAACAAAAATATCCTTCTCTTTTAACTCTTGGTTTAAGTGCATCATCAGCATTTTCAACGCTGCCTGAGCGGTGCCCATGATCCCAGTGTAGGGATAAGCAATTCGATCAGATTGGCCACTTGAGATCAACACAGAGCCGTGAGTTTTTTCTAAATAGGGTAAAGCATGTTGAACAGAGCTTAAGACTGACGTTACTCTTAATTGTAAAAATAAAGATAATAATGATTCGGGCGCCTCAGTCATTGGCATGTATGATTTGCCTAAGGGACCAGGAACGTTATAGAAATAAGTAGTTAAACCGCCAAGTTGTTCAACTAGACGATCAATGGCTTGATTTAATTTTTCTGTATTGCTTGCATCAGCCGTTTCATAGTAGACAGTAATGTTATCTTGCTCAAGCTCGGATTTTAGATCGACTAAAATAGGTTCTGAAATATTGATCAATCCTACCTTATATCCTTCAGTACCAAATTTTTTAGCTGTTTCATAACCAACTCCTGGACCTGCACCTACGATAATAATTGATTTACTCATAAAAAACATCCTTCCGTTGTATAGTTAAATTACATCCAAAGAATAGCATCACTTTCACCTGTTGTCTGCGTAAATAAGTTTATAAAAAAATGATTGAGGTCAGAAAAACCATGAAAATACAGGCTTTTTTCGCTATTTTGACTTGAGAAAAATAGTTGGTTTTTGCTAGCTAATCAGTACCTTTTTGTATTTAAGTTTGCTTTATGCAATGAAACTGACTATAATAGCCTTCAAATGAGCAAGGGAAAGTAGGCTTTGAAATGAATGACTACGTAAAGTATAAAAACGAGCTGAATACAGTTTCGCTGGGTACTTTTAATGCCAGTGAATTTAATTTATTTTTTTCTATATTAAGCAAAACAAAAGAAGAACAGCACGAGCAAATTTACGTAAAATGGGAGGATTTAAAAAGCTTGGCTCACTATACCTCAACGTCTAATACTAGATTTTTGAAGGATTTAAATAGTATGTATCAAAAATTGATTAATTCTAACTATATTCATCTGTATACAGACAATGATCAAGTAGGTGTAGAAAGCTTTACGATTTTTGAAGATTTTAGACTTCTTGAAAAAGAGAAGGCAATTGAAGCTCGCTTTAATCCCAAGTTCACCTGTCTTTTGAATCAAGTGAATTCGAATGCTACGTGTTTTTCTTTAGAAGAATTTATTTTGTTGAAAAAGAAGTATGCCAAGAATCTTTATCGGTTGTTAAAGCAGGCTGAAAAAAAAGGTTACTGGAAGGTATCGGTTGAAAACCTGTCTTTTTTACTTGGGATGCCTAAACATTATCGAGTTGGGCAAATTGATCAAAAGATCTTAAAGCCAGCGATTGAGGAATTAGGTGCGTACTTTACACATTTGGAAGTTGAAAAGAAGTATAGTGAAACGCAAGGAAACAAGGTCTTAGAGTATCTATTTAAATTTGAAAAGCTTATATAAATAAAATAAAGAGAATTTATATGAAAGAAGTCGCTAAAATCTTAGTTGGCTTCTTTTTTGTATATAGAAATACAAGGGAAACCTAATCAAAATCTATATTTTTACAATATAACTCTATATAATAACGGGTTTGTATAATATAAACTAAACTTATGGTTAAAAATTTAATCATGAAATGGACAGATAATAGTTTAGTTGATAGTGGTAATAGAAAAATCAAACGATGCCAATCAAAAAATTATTATTGGAAGAGAAAAAAGGAGGAAACACAAAGTGCAGAAGAAAAAAGAATTAAAATGGTTGATTTCTATGATGCTGATGTTTGCATTAACTGTTGGTGGCTTATCACATACGGAAGTTGCTAGCGCACAAGAGAGCGTTGAAGCAACTGCGCAAGTCGAGCAAGTGGATATTAATAGTGCAAGTATAGGAGAGCTACAGAAGCTTTCTGGAATTGGAGCGGTTCTCGCACAGAGGATTATTGATACGAGACCGTTTACGTCAATTGATGAATTAACTAAAGTTAAGGGAATCGGTGCAGGTACGTTAAACAAGATTAAAGATCAAGGGTTGGCTTATGTAGATGCCGATCCTGTGCTAGGGACTATTGCTGAGGTATTCCCGGATCCGCACTTTTCTTCTGAAGTAGCTTACGCTTTAGGAAAAGAAATTACTGCAAGCACTACGAAAAAAGAATTAAACAATTTGGAGTTAGAGCGTTTCTTTTTAAAAGCTGTTACTAACCTTGAAGGTTTACAACATTTGACTAGTCTTAAAACGATAGAAATCACTGCACAGGAAATTACTGATTGGTCTGATTTTTCTAAAATCACTTCTTTGAACAATATTGAAAGTTTGTATCTCAATATTTACAACTTACAGAGTGTTGCTAGTATTGAGAATTTAACCAATCTAAAAGAATTAAGAATAATCGCTAGAGATAATATAAAGGACTTTGAAAAAATATATCAGCTGCAGAATTTAGAATATTTTGATTATTCTGGTAGCTATAAGTATGGAGATACTCTTGATTTTGAAGGAATCAACAATCTAACTAAATTAAAAAAAATTAGAATGAATGGGATTGAAGTCAATGACTTACAGCCAATATATAAACTTCCTAATTTAGAAATACTAGATATAAATACGATATGGAAAAAAGGGAGGGCGCCATTAGATTTTGCAGGGATTGACCAATTACAAAACCTGAAAGAACTGACAATTATTAAGCCTTCTAATGTTTCTGATATTAGTTCTCTTGGAAAGTTGAAATCTGTAGAAAAATTAGCTTTAGCTTTATTTATGAATTCTAATTTAACAGGTTATTCAGAGATCGGTAAGATGGGGCAATTGAAAACTCTTAGCTTATCTGATAATTATATGGCTGATATAAATTGGTTATCCTCAATTAATCAGATTGAAGATCTTAGTATTTCTGAAAATAACTTAACGGATATTTCTGGATTATCAAATTTAAAACAGTTAAAAAACCTTCGTTTGGAAGGATCAGGGCTGACAAATATTTCTTCATTATCTAAATTAGAACAATTAACAGAGCTATCATTAATTAGGACCAAAGTTGTGAATGCTGATCCATTATCACATTTAAGCCAACTAAAAAAACTCACTCTTTATGGTAACCAAATTTCAGATATATCAGCATTAGGAAACTTAACCAGTCTTGAATATTTGAATATGACAAGTAGTGTTAACAAAGATTATTCAGTTCTTAGTAAATTAACTCAATTGAAAAGCTTAAGCTTACAATCTAGCAAGGTAAAAAATATTAATTTTTTGACACTGTTAACAAATTTGGATGAACTGAACTTAGTTGATAATCAGATAGAGGATATTTCACCATTGAGGACCTTAACAAACTTAAGAAAGCTAGAGCTTTCAAGAAATAAAATAGTTAAACTCGATGAGTTGAAAACTTTGGAAAACTTAGAAAGCCTCACTCTTTATAACAATAAAGTGGCGGATATCTCAGCCTTGTCAGCCCTGATAAATTTAAAGGATCTATCACTTGGTCAAAATGAACTGACGGATATCTCAGCTTTGTCAGTTTTGCTAAATCTGGAAAGCCTAATACTTGATAATAATCAAATTACGGATATTTCCGCCTTGTCTTCCCTAAGGGAGCTAAATTATTTAGGTATAGAATCAAACCAGATTGCGGATGTCTCGGCATTAAAATCTTTGACTAAATTAGAAAGATTGCGTTTAGCTTCGAACCAAATCATAGATATCTCAGCATTGGATTCATTAATAAATATTCACGAACTGAATTTGAAATCGAATCAAATTGTAAAGATAGAAGCTCTATCAAACTTGAAAAAGCTATCGCATTTATATTTACAAAATAATCCAATCATTGATTATTCACCGTTGGATAAATTGCCGTTTCTTCATAAAAACGGTTTGCCATAAATTTGAAGCTATCAAGCTAGGTTACTAATAATGAGACAAGCAAACTATTAGTGACCTAGAGTGAAGTTGAAAAAGAGAATATACGCAAATAGAGAAGAAAAAAAGAATTAAGATTATTAATTTCTATAATAGGGTGCTATTAGTATTATCGAATGATGAAATTCAAGATATCTTGGATTGTTCTCTATTGACTGGTTTGAATTGTCAAATTATTAAATAAATTACGATGATTAATTTAGAGAAAAAGCATGTTCACTATTGAACGGGGAGGAAACACAAAGTGATACAGAAAAAAGAACTAAAAGTATTGATTTCCATTATGATGATGTTTGTATTATCGGTTGGTGGATTATTAGGTACAGAGATTGCTAGCGCACAAGAGAGCGTTGAAGCAACTGCGCAAGTCGAGCAAGTGGATATCAATAGCGCAAGTATAGGAGAGCTGCAGAAGCTTTCTGGAATCGGAGCAGTTCTCGCACAGAGGATTATTGATACGAGACCTTTTGCGTCAATTGATGAATTAACTAAAATTAAGGGAATTGGTGCAGGTACGTTAAACAAGATTAAAGATCANCAATAGCGCAAGTATAGGAGAGCTGCAGAAGCTTTCTGGAATCGGAGCAGTTCTCGCACAGAGGATTATTGATACGAGACCTTTTGCGTCAATTGATGAATTAACTAAAATTAAGGGAATTGGTGCAGGTACGTTAAACAAGATTAAAGATCAAGGTTTAGCTTATGTGGATGCCGATCCTGTGTTAGGGACTATTGCTGAGGTATTCCCGGATCCTAACTTGGCAGCTGATGTAGCAAACTCTTTTGGTGGGGATGTGTCTACAACAATCAGAGAAAGTGAACTAGATCTTGGGCTTATATGGTTAACCGATGTGAATAATCTTGAAGGCATCCAGCATATGAAAAAACTTCGCTATTTAACGATTTCTAGAGGGAACATAGAAGATTTCAGTCCAGTAGCAACGTTAACCAATCTTGTGCAAATTGATATAAAGCATCATACAGGATCAGCCTACATTAACTTAAATGGGATCGAAAATTTAACTAATTTAAAATCACTCACAATAAGTAACCTAAACGATGCAGCTGGCTTTGAACAAATAGCTAATCTGCCTAGCTTAGAAAGACTGTTTATATCTGGAAGTACTGAGAGCTCCTATGTGTTTGATTTTACTAGTTTTAGTAAAGGAAAGTTACCTAAATTGAATAAGTTAGGGCTATCTTATGTTGAAGTTAAATCGTTAATACCAATATATAATGTCAGTAATTTGAAGTCCTTGCAATTGAGTGGAGCTAGGAATGAGGGGGATCAACCTTTAAGCTTTGAAGGAATCAGTCAGCTTACTAATTTGACTAATTTAGACATTTCTAGTCCAAGAAATAAAGCAGGTGATGTTTATGATTTAGGACCTATTGGGGGATTAAAATCTTTAGAGAGATTAAGATTAAGCTCTTTTTATGCAACAGGTGCAAAGGTTATCGGCTATTCAGAATTATCTAAGCTGAAAACGTTGAAAGAACTTAATATACATTCTAATTACTTTGTCAATACTGAATGGATTTCATCTCTTGAACAATTAGAGAATCTATCTATTTCACAAAATATGATTAAAGATATCTCACCATTAGTAAGTTTGAAAGCTCTAAAGAAACTTGAGTTAAGCACGAACGATATTGTAGATATCTCACCTTTATCAAACTTAGTACAGTTGGAAGAACTTTGGCTAGGAGGCAATTATATTGAAGACTATTCTTCGCTTTCATCGTTAGTTAATTTAAAGAAGATGTCTGTAGGATCTAAAAAATTGACCAATGTCGATTGGATAGCCCCTCTTGAGCAATTAGAGTTTCTTCAACTTAATCAGAGCAATATTACGGATATAAAGGCTTTTTCAAATCTAAAAGCGATGAAACACCTTAATCTATCTGGTAATAAAGTTACAGATGTTTCACCATTGTCAGGTTTAGAGCAGCTTGAATTTCTTAGTCTATGGAATAATCCAGTGGAAAATATTACGCCACTTGCATCCTTGACTAATTTAAAAGACCTAAATCTTATAGGAACTAAAGTAACTGATTTTTCGCCATTAGATGGTTTAAACTGTACTATTTCCAAATAAAAAAACAATAATTTCTAATTATTCCTAAAAGTAATAAAAAATATAATAAAAAAACTTCTTTATTTGTTATAGTAAATAAAGGAGTTTTTTCTATTGAAAGAAAGAAGGGGAGAACATGTATAAAATTTTGGTTGTAGAGGATGAACCGCTAGTCCGAAAAGGAATCGTGACGTTGATTGATTTTAAAAGATTGGAAATTGATCAAATTTTTGAAGCAGGAGATGGCAAAAAAGCTCTTGAAATTGTCGCTAAAGAAAGCCCGCACATTATTTTAACAGATATTAATTTACCCTATTTAGATGGTCTAACCTTTGCTAAAAAGGTCAAGTTACTTTTACCGAAAACAGTGATTATATTTTTAACAGGGTATGATTATTTTGAATATGCTGTGTCTGCTCTAAAATTAGGGGCGGACGATTATATTTTAAAGCCGGTAACAAAACAAGACGTTGAAGAATTGTTGACTCAAGCAATTAATAAGTTAAAGTCAGATCTGTTGTGTCAGCAACTTAATGATGTGAGTATAGCTAGAGCGGGGGATCAGAAAGAAGGGACTTTAGCGGATACATTAAAACAAACGATTGAAGAGCAATTAAGTAATCCTTTATTATCCTTAACATGGCTGGCACATAAGTTAGGCTATAATTCTAGTTATTTAAGCAGTGTGATAAAAAAAACACTAGGCACGACATTTCAGGATTATGTCAGTAAAAAGCGAATCGAACAAGCAAAAGTATTGTTGTTAGCAACGACATTAAAAAATTATGAAATTGCTGGAAAAGTTGGTTTTGAAGATGTTAATTATTTTTCGTTACGTTTCAAACAAGTGACGGGCTTATCACCAAGACAATATAAAAAAGAGGCAGTACAGCAATGAAGATATTGAATAAGTTAAAATTGCATTCACTTTCTATGCAAATAAGCAATTATTTTTTCTTAACGATGCTTATTTTATTAGTTTATTATGGCCTTTCAACGACCTATAATACTTCCGCAATCATGTTGTCTAAGGCGCAAAAGGATACAATTAATATACTTGAACGTAGCAGTGACTATGTCAATGATTACATCAAGCGTTTGAAGCAGACAGCAACGGCAATTACGATTAGCTCTGATATACAACGATTTATAGACACAGACAGTCCAGAAAATCGTGCTCAAGCGTTAAATATGCTGACTAATATGCTAGGGACAGATGATTCGTTTATGTCAGCTATGTTACTTACTAAAGATGGACGTTTCGTTTCCAATGAAGAGGCTGAAGAGGTGTTAAAATCAAAAAATATACTAGCAGAAAAATGGAAGCAACAGGAAATTAAGATGGACGGCGTGACGACCCTAACTTCTATCAGAAAACAAACAGTAGCTGGTCGTAAAGAAGGTTGGATAATCTCTCTTACCAAAGAAATTGTCGCTGATGATGGCCAAAAAAAAGGCGTGATTCGACTGGATATTGATTCCAAAGAGATAGAAAATTATTTAAGTCATTTAAATATAGGAAAAAAAGGCTATGTATTTATAATCGATCCTCAGGAAGAGCTTGTTTATTACCCGAAGCTACCTACCCTCTCAGATCAAGACGCTCAAAAACAAATTCAACTTGATAGTAAACGGAAAAATGGATACGACGCAAAGGCGCAACAATTTATTTATCATCAATCTATAGTTGAAGCTAATTGGCAGTTAGTGGGAATCGCATCTTTGGAAGAATTAGCGATGATTTCCAGTAATATGTGGTGGAAGATGCTGCTAGTTGCCGGGGTGATGTTTTTCGTCGTTTTTATAGGAAGTTTATTCGTTATTAGAGGACTGACTAAACCGATTAGAACCCTTGAATATTCAATGAAGCATGTAGTATCAGGTCTATCCGATGCTACAGTTATAGAATCTGGCTCTGACGAGGTTCGTAGTTTAGCTCGCAGTTTTAATGTTATGTTGACGCAGATGGAGCAGTTAGTATCTGAGGTAAAAGCCAAAGAACAGGCGATCCACAATTATGAGATCCAGACACTGGCTAGCCAAATCAATCCCCATTTCCTATATAATACGTTAGATACGATTATTTGGATGGCAGAATTTAATGATAGCCAAAAAGTAGTCGACACGACCAAATCGTTGGCTAATTTTTTTAGATTATCACTTAATCAAGGCAATGAAATGATTCGACTGAAGAATGAAATAGAACATGTTCGGCAATATCTATTTATTCAGAAACAGCGTTATGGCGAGCAATTAACCTATGAAATAATCGAAGACCCGCAGTTATTTGACTATCAGTTGCCAAAACTTGTGATCCAACCGATTGTTGAAAATGCAATTTACCATGGAATTAAAGAAATTGATAGGCAAGGATTGATTACTATTCGTACAAGAGCGGATGATACTAGTCTTTACATCGAAGTTTGTGACAATGGTAAGGGGTATCAGTTAGCTGAAAAGCAGAAGCATATTTGTACTAGATTAGGAGGGATCGGACTGAGCAATATCGATGAGCGACTTCACTTACAGTATGGTTCTGATTACCAAATGAAGATCAGTACTAAAGTAGATCAGTATACGCGCGTTGTTTTAAAGTTACCACGCTACTAGAAATTGACACATTTAAGGAAAACAGTCACTGGAATTTGTTGTGTCCCCTTAAGTTAGACCAAAAATCTAACTCAAGGGGTTTTTACTATGGAAAAATATGAGATTGGCTTTAAATATCAAGTAGTTCAAGCATACCTTTCTAACGAGCTGAATACTTTATTATAAAATAATGTGCAAGAATGTATATGCTTTGACACAGCTTCATTTTTTGTTTAACATCAAAAAAGTTGCTTTTCATAACAGCAACAAAGAATACATATTGGTCTATATCAATCAAAAGAAAGGGACGATGTATAAAAGATGTTAAAAAAATTATCATGGTGTGTTGTACTGTTTGTAGGTTTTTTAGGAGTAGTTGGCTTTAGTCAACAGTCATTGGCAGCAGAATTAAGTAGCGGAGGATTTGTTGATACAATACATTTTGATAAAACAGAGTTGTCAGATGGTGAACTGACCTCGATTCGAGTAACATTCAGTGAAAAATCTGATACAAAGTTAAAAGCGGGAGACACCTTGACTTTAACTTTACCAAAAGAGCTTGAAGGTCTTGCAGACTCTGACAGTACCCCACGTGAAATTGATTTAAATGGATTAGGAATAGTCCGTGTTTATAAAAATAAAGTAATTGCTACATTTAACGAAAAAGTGAATCAGCTCGATCGTGTCCGAGGTGAGTTTACTTTTGGCGTCCGTGTAAAAAATGTCGCAGAAAACACAGTGAAGGAAATACCAGCAAATCTTGGCACGTCAATCACTGTACCAAATATTGTAGTCAAAGGACACACAGGCGGTGGCGTGGAGGGTGAGAAACCTTTCTTCTATAAAACAGGAGACCTCCTAGGGAAATCCGGTCAAATTCGTTGGTTCTTAAATGCAAATTTGAATAAAAGTGAACTAGGTAATGATATCGTGTTGACCGATACATCAGGTGGCGGTCAAGTGCTGAATAAAGATAGTTTTATCTTTACTATTGATAATTATTTAGGTCGATCAACGTTAAGCTTGGCAGAATTTGAAAAGCAACGATATGGTACAGTGACATTTGGAGCGGATAATACTTTTGTGGTTCGTCTTTATCGTGAAAAAGCACGTTTGGCTTCATTTTCAATCATGTACACGGCAACGATAACCGAAGCTGGGAAAAAACAACCTAACTTTACCAACGATTGTAAAATTGATTACCAACTGTATTATGAAAAAGCGACAAATGAAATTGCAACGCATAAAGTGAAGAATATCTTTTTAGATGGCAATGCCACAGGCGATGAGAGTCAACGAATAAAAGAACCTGTTGAACAAGAAGAAATCGTCGAAGATGAATCAGGTCAGCTAGAAGAAATTACACCGCTTGATCCTGAACAACCAAAAGAAACTAACGAAGAAGAATTAAATAAACCCAAAGAAGAGCAACCAGAAATTCGCATTGGTGAACAAACTGAGCTCGTCGAAGACGAATCGAATGAATTAGTAGAGATTCAACCGATCGAGGAAGAACAGGCGAAAGAAAGCCAAGAAGATGAATTAAACAAAGCAAAAGAAGAGCAACCAGAAATTCGCATTGGTGAACAAACTGAGCTCATCGAAGACGAATCGAATGAATTAGTAGAGATTCAACCAATCGAGGAAGAACAGGCGAAAGAAAGCCAAGAAGATGAATTAAACAAAGCAAAAGAAGAGCAACCAGAAATTCGCATTGGTGAACAAACGGAGCTCATCGAAGACGAATCAAATGACTTAGTAGAGATTCAACCAATAGAGGAAGAACAGGCGAAAGAAAGCCAAGAAGATGAATTAAACAAAGCAAAAGAAGAGCAACCAGAAATTCGCATTGGTGAACAAACTGAGCTCATCGAAGACGAATCGAATGAATTAGTAGAGATTCAACCAATCGAGGAAGAACAGGCGAAAGAAAGCCAAGAAAATGAATTAAACAAAGCAAAAGAAGAGCAACCAGAAATCCATGTTGATGAACAAATCGAAACCATCGACGACGAATCCACTAAGCTAGAAAAGATCAAACCAATTGAACCAGAGGTCGTTGAAGTAACAGAAGTTCCACTGCTAGAACCTGCTATTTCTGGCAAAGAGGTAGAAATTCATCAAGATAAGCCTATAAAAGAAGAAATCAAAACAAATGGTCATGCACAAGGTGAATTGATCCCCGTCAAAGAAGCAACAAAAGAACCACAAACAAAAAAAGTTCTTTTAAATACTTCAAAACGAAATTCTGCAAACTCAAAGGAACAGTTGCCTAAAGCAGGAAGTAAAGATAGTTATGTGATTATAGTTGCTGGCCTGGCAGTAATCGCTTTGGCTTTAATAGGAGTATTTGTACTAAAGCAAAAAAAATAGTTGAATTAGAGAAATAGGAAAAGGATAAAGTAAGTAGGACGGACTACTTACCTATCCTTTTTTTCGTGCGCATAAAAAATAAAACTATCTATAAGAATGTTGCCGATTTATAATTTTGATGCAACCATTTACCTTTTTCTAGACTCTAATAAATAGAAGGGTTAAAAGAAGTGTTGGAGATGAAGGGAGTATTTTACTTGGCAAACGATGTATTTTTAGTTAAAAAGGCTCAAAAAGGGGATCAAGAAGCCTTTATTCAATTAGTTAAAGAGTATGAACCGGTACTTTACAATATGGCTAGACGTTTTTTGAAAAATGAACAAGATATAGCAGATGTACTGCAAGAAACAGTGATCACTGCTTATCAAAAACTGAATCAACTTAAAAATCCGAAATATTTTAATACTTGGATTTGTCGAATAATGATCAATCAATGTAAGAAGTTAATGAGCTTGGAGCCTTCTTTTGATATAGAGGATTATCCGTTTTTAGTTGATAATCAAGAGACAGAGCATTTAGCGATGAATGACTTACTGGCTGGACTCAAACCAATTTATCGGATCCCTCTTGTATTGTATTATTACAATGGTTTTTCAGTAAAGGAAATCAGTGAGATTTTAACTGAACCTACTGGAACGATCAAATCTCGTTTAGCACGAGGGCGAGTATTGTTGCAAAAAGAATATATTGGATCTGAAGGAGGATTAGTATGATGAAAGATTTTGAAGAAGAGTTGAACAAGACAATGCAAGAAACTCAAGCGCTCTCTCCAGAAGCTCGTCAAGCATTTGATACAGCATATAAAAAAATCTCTCAAGAAACGAAGCGAGTGCATCCTAAAAAGAAAAAAATTCTGCCATTCGTTGTACTTGCAGCGATCCTATTACTAGGATTTTCTTTAGTCTTTACACCGATTGGTAAAGCCGTGACCAATTTCTTGCATCTTGGGCAGTTCACCTCTAAGACTCTTCGAGATAAAGGTTTTGTCACACAACAGAGTACAAAAGCAATAAATGAAGATATTGAAATCAAGTTAAATGAAGTCTATGCAGATCAAAATGAAATAGGCCTGCATTTTATGATCGAAGTTCCGAAAAAGTCAAAATTCACTGATAAAACACTCGATAATTATGGGATAAACTTTGCACTTAAAAATGGTGATGGCCGTTATCTGGTTGATTTAAAAAGTGGCTTGTCAGAATCACATGAAAATTTGAATCTATTTAATTCAATTGTATCTGATTCTCATTTTGATCACAGTACAAATCAGCTAGAATTAACTTATCGACTTCGTGCAAGTGACGGAAATGTACCAGCATTGGAAAATGCAGTAATTGTCATTAATCGTTTAACTGCTATGTATTCTATGAATGATAGTTCAGGAGTTCATGAAGGAAAAGAAGGTAAAATATTTGAAGAGCTTCAAGGTATGTGGGAATTACCGATTGATACGTCAAAAAGCAAATCATTTGATGCGCTTGATTTTGCTCCGACTGATCCTTTATGGTCCGAAATAGCGTCGGGTCTAGTGTATCCAAATTCTTTTGTGCTGACAACAAGTGATAAGAGGTTTAATGAATTAGTCGATATAGATGATATCTGGCTGCAAGCTACGATCAATGGTCAAGAAGAGCGTTATTTACTAAGAGAACTTAGCGCTGATGAAAAAGATGGAAAACAGTATTATCAGGTGATTTTTGATTACCCAGGATATGATCAAGCAGATTTGTTGCTGATTCATTATGGGAATACTGAAGTTGAATTTAAGCGTCAGTAAAAGTGTATAAAAAGAAAAAGTCAATGGTATGAGCACTGACTTTAAAGTGAAATTGATATTGAATAGCGCTGCTATCTTGTGTTTGCTAAGCAAGGTAGTAGCATTTTTAGTTTCCAGCAAATACGAACTGCCAAGTAATACCGAACTTGTCTGTCAGCCACGTAACTTTTTGAAAAATTCCAGCAGCTTCAGGGCCCATAATGACCACGCCTTCAGCGGATAGTGCTGAAAAAATGTGGTCAAACTCTTCTTCAGTGTCCATTTCCACATATAATGAGAGGTTCCAACCAGGCGCAACAGGATTTTCAGGTCCCATTTCTAAAAAATAAATCAAGGCGCCATTTAAATCTAATTGTCCATTCAAAACACGCTCTGGGTAGTCATCGTAATAAGTAACAGAGTCAATCGTAGTGTTTGGAAAAACGTCAGCATAAAAATCCATTTGTTTTTTTGCATGTGCCGTTACTGAAATAAAGGTTATTGGTTGTTTCATTTTCGTCACTCTCCTTAAGTGTAAGATAACAAATTTTGATGTAATATCAATGGATATGCTCGAAATCTATCCAAGAAAAACCTGTGTCAGTCACTTGCTTGCGCAAACCACTAACACAGGTTTTTAAGATTCTTTGAAAAGGCTAGTTCAATTAGCCGAGATTTTCTCCATTTGATTCAATTACTTGCTTATACCAATGGAATGATTTTTTCGGACGTCTATCAAGTGTGCCGTTTCCTTCATCATCACGATCCACATAAATAAACCCATAACGCTTACTCATTTCACCTGTTCCAGCGCTTATCAGGTCAATACAACCCCAAGGCGTATAACCGATCAAGTCGACGCCGTCATCAATCGCCTTTTCCATTTCAATAATATGTTGTTTGAAATAATCGATTCGATAATCATCATTGATCGAGCCATCGGCTTCCACTTTATCAAAAGCGCCAAGTCCGTTTTCTACAACCATTAACGGCACTTCGTAACGAGAATAGATTTGGTTTAATGTATAACGTAGGCCAACAGGGTCGATTTGCCAGCCCCAATCGCTCGTTTCAAGATACTCATTTGATACACCACCGAACAGATTTCCGCCTGTTTTATCATTACGTTTTTCCAAGTCATCTGTGATACAGGTAGTCATGTAATAGCTAAACGTATAATAATCGACAGTTCCTGCTTTAAGTAGCTCTTTATCTTCTTCTGTAATCTCGACTTGAATATTATTTTTTTCAAAATACCGTTTCATGAAGTAAGGATATTTTCCTTTGACTTGTACATCACCACAGAAAAAGTTGAATTTCTCATTGATTTGCTGTGTTTTTAAAACATCTTCTGGTCGACACGTTTTTGGGTACATCGTAATATACGCCAACATACATCCAATTTTAAAGTCTGGGTTGATTTTATGTCCTGCAACGACTGCTCGAGCTGATGCAAGAAAAACGTTGTGTAGCGCTTGATACTGTTCAGATTCACTATATTCACGGTTAAATAAACCGTTGATTCGCTTGCCATGATCCATCGTACCAAAATTGATTTCATTGAATGTTAGCCAGTATTTTACTTTATCTTTATAACGCTCAAAAAGAGTAGTGGCATAGTTTTCGTAAAAACCGATTGCTCGTTTATCTAAGAACCCATCATAGTTTTTTCCTAGATGGAAAGGCATTTCAAAATGAGAAATCGTAACAAGTGGTTCAATGCCATAGTTCGCTAGCTCATCAAAGACCTTATCATAAAATTGTAGCCCAGCTTCATTGGGTGTTGCTTCATCGCCATTAGGGAAAATCCGTGACCAAGCGATCGACATCCGATAGACTTTGAAGCCCATTTCAGCGAACAACGCAATATCTTCTTTATAATGATGATAAGAATCAATCGCTGTATGGCTAGGATAGTAGTATTGATCTGTATCGATCACTAAATCGAATGTGCGGTGTGTATTAGAAGTACGACTTCCTGCACGATTGTGATCGCAAATCGAATCGCCTTTACCCTCTTGATCCCAGGCACCTTCGCATTGATTGGCAGCTGTTGCACCGCCCCATAAAAAATTCTTTGGAAAACTCATTGGTTTGTACTCCTTTGTAAATAGATTGTGTATTGGTTCAAATGATTATTTTGCGATGATTGCAGTAATCAAAACAGCTCCTTGTTTAGTCGAGGTTTCAGAAGTTGCAATCACATCAGCGTAGTCAGGGGTATTTGTAACGATAATCGGCACTTGTGTGCTGTAACCTGCTTCTTCGATTGCACTGATATCGAAGGTCACTAATTTGTCCCCTTTTTTGACTTTCGCATTTTGTTCGACGAAGGCCTCAAAGCCTTCACCATCTAGCTGAACGGTGTCGATACCGATATGGATCAAAAGCTCGGTCCCATTGTCCGAAATCAATCCAATGGCGTGTTTTGTCGGGAAAAGAGTCATCACGGTACCATCAAATGGTGCCACGATTTCCCCAACAGTTGGTTCGATCACAACCCCTTTGCCCATGATGCCTTCAGAAAATGCTGCGTCTCTTGCTTCGCTCAAAGGTAGGACTTTGCCTTCTGCTGGAGAGAAAACTTCCTCTTTTGTTAGTTTCTTTTTTTGCCCAGTTGCGGCTAATTTTGCTTCTTCTTTTGATAATTGAATCGTTGGTTCATCATCTTTAAATCCTAAAGCCCAAGCTACTGCAAAACCAGCTGCAAGAGCACACACATCCAAAATCATTGCGTAAATCGCAAACTTAACATCGCCATCTGGTGAGATAGAACTTGGATAGCGGAATATTCCGAGGCCACCCATTTGATAGCCTTGCATCCCTAATCCCATAGCGATGGCACCAGTAACTCCCCCAACAATACAAGATGCCCAGAAAGGTTTTTTTCTAGGTAAAGTGATACCGTAAATAGCCGGTTCAGTTACACCGAAGATGCCTGAAATAAAAGCAGGGATCGATAATTCTTTTAATTTCGCATTTTTAGTTTTCAACATGACCGCTAATACCGCACCAGTTTGAGCAAAACTCACACTACCTGATGGTGTTAATAATGATGTTGGGTCACCTTGAGATAACGCGATAATGGCAAATGGAATAAGTGCCCAATGTAGACCGAACATAACAAGAATTTGCCAAGAGAAACCTAGAATAGCACCGAATAAAATGGGGCTGAAACTTTGAATAGAAAGCAAGCCATTTCCTAAAGCGTCAGAAACAGTATTCATGATTGGTCCGATAACTAAGAATGTTAATGGAATCGTTATAAGGGCTGTTATAAATGGAACAATAAACAACTTAATAACGTCAGGAATCACTTTTCTTAATTGCTTTTCTAAAAAGGCAGCAAAAGCCGCCGCAGCAATAATCGGCATAACCGTAGAACCATAACCAGCAGGCGGAATAGAGAATGGAATACCAAAGAAATTAAGCCCTCCCGTTTCAGCAAACTGAGCAGTAGCTGCACCTTCTAAAAATCCAGGATAGACTAAACTGGATGCGATCAACATCCCAAGGAAGGGTGAGCCACCAAATTTTTTCATTGCTGTGTAACCAATAAAGATTGGCAAAAATTTGAATAATCCATCACCCATCGCATTAAAAATAGCTGATGTTGAGGATTCCGCAAAGCCAGCCCCTAACGCGAAAATTAAAATGGCATTAACCCCTTTTAACATACCGGCTGCAGACAGTGGCGCTAAAATTGGTTGGAAAATAGAGGAAATCATATCAACAAATTGATCAAATAAATTTCCTTTTGATCCAGACTCAGTTGGAGCTTCTAGCACACCTAATACGGCATCCACCTCTTTACGGACATCAGGGACATGGTTGCCAATCACTACTTGATATTGTCCACCAGCCTGCATGACCGTCACAACACCATCCATATTTTTTAAGACTTCGGTGTTTGCCTTGCTTTCATCTTTCAGTTTAAACCGCAGGCGTGTGATACAGTTTGTTAAAGAATTGACGTTTTCTTTGCCTCCGACTTCTTTTACAATATTTTTTGCAAGTTCTTCGTATTTACCCATTTTTGTTCCTCCAAATGTTTAGTTATTTTTTATTCAGAGGTCTCGCCAACTTAATGTCACGATCCAGCGCCTTTCCACAGGCAATAAGTTTCCTACGCTCCTTTTTGGGATATCATTTAGATTAAGAGAAGAGCTCTCTAACTAACTCGTTTTATCGATGATTCGGGCTAAGTGTATGGTGATGTAGACCTGTTCATCTTTTGACAATGTGTAATTGCGTCGACTCTTTAACAGCTCAGCGACTTTTTTTGTTGCTTCAAAAGCCTCTGGATATTGTTTCGTCACGAGTAAGAATAACTCATTTTCAACTTGTTCTTCAGATGGTGTTGCAGTATTTTCTTTTAACACTCGTTCAGTGAAGAATTTTAAATGTGTAATAAACCGTTGAAAGTAAAGATCATTTTCAGCAAAATTGATTCGGAGTGTATATTTAATGACGGTCAAGATTTCTTCGATCAACTGAGTTAGACTGATCGCATCTTCGTGATTGCTGTCGAGTTGAGCATTGGTGATATGCAAGGCTAGAAATCCAGCTTCATCATCAGTCAAATCTACATCCAGTTGCTGATTGACCATTTGAATAGCCGAGCGTGCTATCTCTAATTCGATCGGGAAAAAACGCTTGATATCCCATAATAAAAAATTTTTGACTTGAATGTTCTTTTTCGTCCGTTGAATAGAGGAGTGTAAGTGGTCGGCGATTGCTATGAAAGACGACTCATTCAAATCTTTGTTTAAAGTAGCTTGAGCTTGAGATAAGATTCTATACGAAATTTCAATGATTTCCTCAGGAATCTCTGCAAAGAGTTGTTCGATTTGTTCAGGTTCCACTTGGTTTTCAAGTTTAAAAACCTTTTCGATTTTTGCGGCCTCTACTTCTGAGCCAGCCTTCATCTGAAAGCCTAATCCATTGCCCATAAGAATCACTTCTTCATTATTCTCATTGAGCACAATGACCACATTGTTATTTAAAATTTTTAGAATTTCCAAAATAGTCGACCTCCTTTAACTTGACGAAAGAGATTGAGAACAGAAAAAAGCCCAAACAAGAGCCTAGATAGGCGTTGTTTAGGTTTAGCTTAACTTAATAATCACTATCCATTTAACAAAGCAAATATACACTATAAAGAAAGCGCTGTCAATGTTTTTTCAGAAATCGTCGCCTATAAATGCTGATTAGACATGGCTTGGCTAGTGTAGAAGATAGTAAATACAGCATAGGAAAGTGACAAGTTTGGGTTTCATAAAATGCCTATAATTGACTAGTACTGCTACACTGATTTTGTAGGTTGAATGTTGTCTAAAGTCTAGTGGAGTGTTTTAAGCGCTTCTACTATATGATAAGCAACAAGTGTCGGTACTGTTGTTTATTTAGAGAAATACTATCTTTTCCAACCAACTAAAAATAACCGTTAACTTCTTAAGGGAATCAAGGTATAGTTAAGGGAGAATATGCAAAGGAAGGAGAGGCGCATGAAAAAACGGGAATTCATTGTTCAAGATTTACTGAGCAAAATTTATCAAGAAGAGTTTAAAGATGGTAAGCTGCCTAATCAACGAAAGCTTGCAGAAATTTATGGCGTCTCACGCTTTACGGTCCAGCAAGCTGTGAAAAACTTGGAAGAAATTGGTATTGTAAGAGTGATCCAGGGGTCAGGTATTTTTGTTCATGAAAAATGGCGGAATAATCCCTTGATCTTCAATTCATTGACTAGAACACCTTATGATCGAATCGGATCAAAAATGATTGATTTAAAAAAAGCACCTGCTACGTTAGAAGAGCAAAAAATTTTTCAAGTGAGTGAGTTGGAGGAGATTTGGACCTTTGAACGGATCCGGATCGTGAACTATAAGATTGAACAGCTAGAGATTTCCAAACTGCCAGTGTCGATGTTTCCTGACTTAAGCCAGCAAGTAGTTGAGCATTCGATTCAGAATTATGTGGAAAAGAAGGGCTATCGTATATCTCACTACATTACGAGCTATGATCCGATTACCACGTCAAAAGAACAGTCGCAACTACTGTTATGTAAAAGAGGAACACCTGCAATGCAGATCACAAATCGGGCGATCTTAGAAGATGGTCAAGTGTTTGAGTATAGTAGTATTATTGCAATTGATTATTCTGTGACCTATATTCGACCGTTTGATCGCGAAATTCATCGTTCTAGAATAGACTAAATAAAAAACGACTAAGCTTCTTTTGTTCAGCAATTGGTTTGCTGGTAGTAAAGAAGCTAGTCGTTTTTTATCATAGTTATGGTGTCACGATCGTCCCGTCTGGTGTCCGGCTTTGTGTCCATTCATGTGGACGATAAACAACTGGGTATTCTTTTGCAAGCTCTTCGTCAAATGTCACTCCGATCCCGCTTTGCTCGATCGGATAAAAGAAGCCTTTTTCTGGCGTTGGAATATTGCCAAAAAGTGTTTTTGTATTTGTTGGAATCTCGATATTTTCTTGAATCGCCGCATTGTGTAAGTGAATATTCAAATGCGTATTCACTGCTAGACCAACAGGCGTAATATCAGAAGGTGTATGCCAAGCGATACGAATGCCCATTGCTTCGCAGAAGTGTGCGAGTTTCAATGCTGGTGTGATTCCACCAATTTGAGAAACGTGTGCCCGCATAAAATCGATTTGGCGATTGCGGACAAGTTCTTTCCATTCCATAGGGTTATTGAATAATTCACCAGTAGCGATCGGTGTTGCTGATTGGCTGCGTAATTGTGCTAACCATTCATTTTGATTAGGAGGTAAAATGTCTTCTAAAAAGAAGAGATTATACTTTTCGGCAGCCTTCGCAAATTGTACAGCTTGATTAGGATGCAAGCGTTCATGAACATCATGAAGCATTTGGAAACGATTATTGTATTTGTTCTTAACACTTTCAAACATACTCAAAGTCGTTTGCATATAGTCTTCCTGATCAAAATAAGAACCACTGATTGGCTGATTTGGCGTCTGCAGATTGTCAGGATTGCCACCATAAAAACCTAGTTGACAGCGAATATAACGATATCCTTCATCGAGAAATTTATCGATTTCACCAAATAAATCGTCTAGATTATCTGCTACCGCATGTGTATAAGCGGGGATGGCTGTCCGGGCTTTTCCGCCTAATAATTGATAGAGTGGCATATCCGCTAGTTTTCCTTTAATATCCCACAAAGCCATGTCTACACCAGATATAGCATTATTAGTGATCGGGCCGTTGCGCCAATAAGAATTTACATTCATCACTTGCCAAATGTCCTCGATCTGGTTGGCATCTCTTCCAATTAGAAGTGGTTTTAGATACTCTTGGACGACGGTTTGAACAGCTAATGGGCGAAACTGAAACGTTCCACAGCCGATGCCAGAAACGCCTTTGTCGGTCTCAACTTTAACTACAAGTAGATTATGTCTGTCTGGTTTAATCGCAAAACTTTTTATATCGGTAATGATCGTTGGTGTCATTTTTTTCACTCCAATTTCTATTGATACAGATTAATTCTACATTTATTGAAACACGATAATAAGGCAGTGTCAATTTGGTCTGAAAAAAACGAGTTAAACGATATAAAACCAGTCCAATTTTTAGTTATTATATTTATAAACGTTTATATAAAGCTGTTTTTATTATATTTTCAATAAAAAGGACTGGTTTTACAAGGTGGATTTTCCATGCTACTATGTTGGTGAAAACGGAAACAAGAATTCCTGTTCTGCTGGTTTAAATAACTGAGTAGAAGGATGTATTCCGAACAAGGGGGATAAAAAATGAAGTACGAAGAAATAGCAAAGCAAATTATTGAAGATGTTGGCGGGGCAGGAAATATCAATAATGTTTGGCACTGCATGACTAGATTACGGTTTAATCTGAAAGACGAAAAGAAAGTGGATTATTCAGCGCTTGAAAAACTTTCTAAAGTTGTCGGAACGAAATATCAAAGCGATCAATTACAGGTAGTCATCGGAACCGACGTTGCAGATTACTTTGCACCAATTGCTAAAGAACTAGGCTTAGATGAGAACAATCAACAAGGTGAAACTGAGAAAAAAGGCCTCGTTTCGGTCTTTATGGATACTGTTTCAGGAGTGTTCGGTCCAATTGTTCCAGCAATTGCTGGTGCTGGAATGATCAAAGGATTGATGGCGGGGCTGGTTGCACTGAATGTCATTTCTAACCAAACGGATACGTATTTGATCATTGACATGGTAGCTAGCGGTGTATTTACGTTTCTGCCATTCTTCGTAGCAGCATCAGCAGCAAGAATTTTTAAAACGAATCAGTATTTGGCGATTGCGATTGCAGCGATTCTACAATTTCCTACAATGACAGCAGCAGTTGCGGAAGGTAAAATTTCGGCGTTCCAGCTGTTTGGTGTTGTGCCAGTTCCGGTCTTTAACTATGCGGGTACGGTTATTCCAATTATCTTTGCTGTGTTGGCCTTGAGCTACATTTATCGCTGGGTGGATAAGGTGTTACCGCAAATATTACGCACCGTTTTTACACCGACTATTTCATTGTTTGTTGCAGGATTGCTGACTTTGACTGTGATTGGACCAATCAGTATTCATTTAGGAAATCTATTAGCAGCAGGTGTTGCGTGGCTATTCTCGATTTCACCAGTCTTAGCAGGAATCGTCGTGGGTGCGATTCGTCCGATCGCAATCTTTACAGGATTGCATCATGCGATGACGCCGATTGCGCTGCAAAACTTTGCCAATCAAGGGTATGACATGTTGATGCCGATGATGTTTATGGCAAATATGGCGATCACTGGAGCGACAGCTGCGATTTATACAAAAGTAAAAACCAAAGAAGAAAAATCTCTAGTGTTATCTTCAGCCGTTTCTGGTCTTTTAGGGATCACGGAACCTGCGCTTTTCGGGATTTTGTCTAAATATAAAAAAGCCTTTATCGCTGCAACGATCGGTAGTTCTGTAGCGTCAGCTTTTATTAGTTTCTTCGGCGTTCGGATTTATGGGTATATCTTATCTAGTATTTTTAGTTTGCCAGCCTATATTGGTCAGTATTTCATTTTTGCGGTTTTAGGAATTCTAATTGCACTGATTCTTTCATTTACTATCTGTTATTTTATGGTACCAAAACAAGAAGAGGAAGACGATGTATTAACTAACGAAGTCGATCTTCATGCGACGGCTAAAGGAAGCTATATTCCGTTAGAAAACGTGCCGGATGAAGTCTTTTCAACCAAAATGATGGGTGACGGCTTTGCGATTGAGTCGATCGATGGCACTGTTTTTTCACCTGTTAGTGGCACAGTTACAACAATTTTTCCTTCAAAGCACGCAATTGGCATCAAAACAGCGAATGGGATCGAAGTCCTCGTGCATATGGGAATCGATACGGTCGCTTTAGCTGGAAAAGGGTTTGAGCTTTTTGTAAAAGTGGGAGATAAGGTTTCTACAGATACTAAAATTGCTCAAATGGATCTTGCCTATATTCGTAGCCAAGAAAAAGAAACCATGATCATCGTTGTGATCACCAATATGGATCGTGTAGCTACATTATCAGGTTTAAAAGATTTGGAAGGTCAGCATCAAGCAGGTGCCTTACTTGAACGAGCACAACTTAGCTAATGAAAAAGGATGGGATAAACAGATGAAGCGAGTGGATGTATTAAGAAGATTAGAGCATGCTGGTGTGATTGCAGTCGTTCGTGGAAAAGACCAAGAAGAAGCGGTAAAAGCCAGTCGTGCAATCATTGAGGGCGGATTAAAAGGCATCGAAGTAACATTTACCGTACCAAATGCGCAAGCGGTGATCCAAGAGTTGATAGAATCCTATCAAGGACAAGATGTTGTGATTGGAGCAGGAACTGTACTAGATGCAGTGACCGCCCGTTTAGCGATCATGGCAGGTGCTGAATTTGTGGTTAGCCCAAGCTTTGATCAAGAGACAGCCGAATTATGCAATATGTATCAAATCCCTTATTTGCCTGGATGTGTAACGATCACAGAAATGCAAACAGCTTTAAAAAGCGGCGCAGATATCATCAAATTATTTCCGGGAAATATTAGCGGTCCAAGTATGGTGTCAGCAGTTAAAGCACCACTGCCGCAGATTAATTTGATGCCAACAGGTGGCGTTAGCTTGGAAAATATGGCTACTTGGTTTAAAGCAGGTGTCGTAGCCGTTGGGGTTGGCGGTAATCTACTTGCTCCGGCAGCAGAAGGAAACTTTGCGAAAGTCACGGAAATTGCCAAACAATATGCTGCAAAGTTAATTGAGATCAGAGGACTAGAAAATGGCTAGAGTCGTTTGCCTGGGAGAAATTATGATGCGCCTATCAACCAATCCTGGAATTCGACTGGATCGTACAAATCAGTTGGAGGTTTATTATGGTGGTGGTGAAGCGAATGTAGCCATTTCACTGGCTAATTATGGTCATCAAGTCCAATATGCCAGCAAGGTTCCAAATAACAGTTTTGGACAAGCAATTGCACAACACCTGAGCAGTTATGGTGTGTTAACTAGCCATTTATTGAAAAATCAAGGACGCATCGGAACATATTACGTTGAACAAGGAATTGGACTACAGGCAACAAATGTGATTTATGATCGACAAGGATCGGTGTTTGCTGACATGCAAACGTTAGACTGGGATGTTTCGAAGTTGTTTGAAGGAGTGGCTGTTTTCCACATATCAGGTATTACCCCTGCGTTATCTAAACGGTGGCAAGAATTCACGATCAAATTAATGAAGGCAGCTAAAAGTAAAGGGTGTAAAGTTAGTTTTGATTGTAATTATCGGCAAAATCTTTGGAGTCAAAAAGAAGCGGGCGATTTTTTTTCAAAAATCCTACATTACGTTGACTATTGTTCAGCAGGTAAACTGGATGCAATTCATTTGTTAGGGATTCCTGAACAGGAGCTAGATACAGATATCAGCTATTACTATCAACAAATGAATGTAATGTTTCCAGGAATTGAGGCTCTGTATTCAACGAATCGAATCGTCCATTCAACAAGTTGCAATGAACTTCAAGGAACACTATGGCTAGCTGGGAAAGGTTATACTTCAAAAAATTATAAGATCGATCCTATCGTTGATCGGATTGGCGGTGGTGATGCCTACAGTGGTGGGATAATCCACAGTTTGCTAATGCAAAAATCACCCCAAGAAACAGTTGAGTTTGCCACGGCTGCTTCTGTGTTGAAGCATATGATCAAAGGAGATTGTAATCAATTCAATGAAGCTGAAGTAATCAAATTCCTTAAACAAGATTCAGCGAAGATCAATCGATGATTGTCTAAAATAAACATATAACGAAACGGAAAATCGATAAGAAATCCTTAAAATAAAAGGATTCTCATCGATTTCCTGTTTTTCTTTTTCAATCTGTTGCGGTAATCTTCAAATCCTTGAAGAAGGCTTCAGTCCCAATATCAACAAAGAACCCAATAGCGCCTTTAGCGTCAGCACCGTGCTTCATGTTTTCTACCACTAAGACAGGTTCTTCACGATCATTCAAATAAAATTTCCCTTGAGCGTCATTAATCACCGCTTTTAAACTAATCCATTCATCAAGACCAATCTCGGCTGGTCCCTCAAAATCAGTGATGCCAAGATTGCGGAAATAGTCAAAGGTATATTTAGGATAGGAAAAATACTGAACACCGCGATTTTTTCTGACAGGATCATCAATCCGACCATTTGTTGGTCTTACATAAAAAGATTCAAAGTGTGTATCATCCTCATTGATTCTAAAGGCAATGCCAATAAAACCACGTGCAAAATCTGGCGCATCGGGTAACAAACGACTCAACATTTTGACTTCGATCGTTCCATTATGGAAGATTGAGTCAGTAAGTTTAGCATATGTGTTTTCATCAAATTCCATCAGTTTCTCTTTTTTTGTCACTTTTAAAACGGATTCGCCATTTAAAATAGTTGACTCAACAGTGGTATTAACTGCCTCAATTGGTGTCGATTCAAGGTTCATTGTATTTCCTCCTCAATAGCTGTTTATTGTTCTAATAAAAGTATAAATAACTTTTGGAGAATTGTTAAATAGGCACAAATTTGTAACTATCGATCAACGTTGTTGTTTATAAAATTGCCCCCATTGTCTCATGGACTCAATCACAGGGAGTAACGTTTCTCCGAGCGGTGTTAATTGATATTCAACATGAGGCGGAACGGTTTGGAAGTCTATTCGCTCCACAATGCCGTCTACTATCATAGAATTAAGACTTTCTGTCAAGACTTTTTGGGAAACCCCTGCTAATGATCGCTTTAATTCAGAATTTCTTTTTGGTCCTGTTATTAGGTCGCGTATAATCAGGGTTTTCCATTTACTCCCGATCAACTGAACCGTCGTTGCCACGTCACAAAGCGGCATTTCTGCTTTTTTTATCATGAAAATGTAACTCCTAACATTAAAGGCTGCGCCAATATCTAAATATGACACTTATGTATAAGAATTGTGGCATGTTTAAAAGAGAAAAGCAACTCCCTTCATCAGTGCGATAAATATTAAAATAGGTTATTGAAATATTAGCGCTATTATTGTAGACTGAAAGAAGTGGTATAATTTTTGTCAATTTGTCATGATTTCCATAATAAAAAAGCAGGATAGTAAAAAGCACTGCACTCGTAAAAAAGATGGTTTTTGGCTTTAATATAAAATGAAAGCGTTAGCATTTTGTTGAGAGAGTAGTTTTTTTTATTTGAATGTACCAAACAGAAAAGAGGAATAGAACTATGAGCAATGATAACGCAGTACTAGCAAGAAACACGGAGCACGCACCGAAAAATCCCCTATCGTCACAAACCGTCGCTTTTTCTCATTACAATAACTTCTCAGCGCAACTACCGATTGATCCGGTATCTGGGGAATTAGTTGCTGGCGGTATTAAAGAACAAGCAGAGCAATGCTTTAAAAATATCAAAGCAATTGTAGATAGCATTGATCACGTGATGAGTGATATTGTGAGAATCACTGTTTTTGTAAAAAATATTAAAGATATGGATGCAGTAGATGACGTATACGCATCATTTTTCACTAGCTATCATCCTTCAAGAACAGTTGTCGCAGTAGACGCATTACCTATGGATGCTTTGGTACAAATCGAGGCTTTAGTTTCAAATGGTGAAGGTACGATCCCAAACGCACCACAAGCAGGCGATCTGATAAAACTTACCAATAATACGCTAAATGCGCCCAACAACTCACTTTCAACGCAAACCGTTTCATTCTCTCACTACAATAATCTGTCGGCCCAATTACCGATCGACCCAAAAACCGGTAGAGTGATCGCTGGTTGTGTCAAAAAGCAAACGGGGCAGTGCTTAAAAAATATCAAAGCAATTTTAGAAAGTATTGATGTTCCAATTGATGATATTGTGAAAATCACTATTTTTCTTAAAGACCTTTCAAAAATTGATGCTGTAAACAAAGTTTATACAACCTTTTTCCCAGATTCAGCGATTGCTCGAGCAGTAGGATATGTTCCAGCAAGAACTGTGGTAGAGGTAGCAGATTTACCGATGGGAGCTGCAGTCCAAATCGAAGCAGTCGTTTCACATGGAGATGGTACACCACCGCAAGCAATCGAAGATCGACATGGCTTGATTATCGAAGCGAATAATACGGAAAAAGCACCAAAGTGTCAATTCTCAACGCAAACAGTTGCCTTTTCTCATTATAATAACATTTCGGCACAATTGCCGATTGATCCAAAAACGAATAAGATGGTTACAGGCGGGATAAAAGAACAAACTACGCAGTGTTTAGACAATATCAAAGCGATCATCGAAAGTGTGGATCATGTGCTAGCTGATGTAGTGAAAGTCAATATATTTGTGAAAAATATCGCAGATATGGCTGCTGTGGATGAAGCTTATGGGAAATTTTTCCCAGATGGCATACCGGCTAGAAGAGTAGTAGGTGTAGCGACATTGCCGAAAGACGCATTGATTCAAATCGATGCTATTGTTGGGAACGCGGAAGGAACACCTCCAATCGTTTCGTAACGAGCGAAGTAAAAAAAGATGAGAAGCGGATCAATCGCTTCTCCTTTTTTGTGATTCGTTGCTTTCGTTTGAATACTAGCGAAAGAATATTTTTCAGAAAAAGACATGTTATGGTTGGGAGCAAACCGTGATTTGATTAGTACGATATCTTTTTAGAATAATGTTTTTAAATTGACATCAGAAAATTGATGTGATATCTTCCATGTATACTTATTTAGAGGAGTGGAAGAGACATGACAAACAACAGACGTTCAGTTACATGCTGTTTTTGTATGGTGCGAAAAAGCAGCATACCAATTTGTCATGCCTATTAATAGTTCATCTAGAAAAGTTAAAAGCTTCAGGTCACTTTACTAAATAAAAGGTGAACTGTTTATATTTGACGTTCAAGAGGTACTGATTTAATAGTCAGTACCTCTTTTTTTGTTCACTTTTTTTGTTGCAACGACGCAGTTAGATTCGTTAATAGCGATAGGAGGATGTCATGATAGTTGATGAAGTACAGGAATTGATCGGACACACACCGATGTTTCAGTTTGATGCGACTCGATTTGGAGGTCAAAAAGGGAGTACGATTTACGCGAAATTGGAGTACCTGAATCCAGGCGGCAGTGTAAAAGATCGGTTGGGGCAACATTTGCTAACGAACGCTTTGCAGCGAGGGGAAATAAATACCGCAACAACAATCATTGAACCCACAGCAGGGAATACAGGAATTGGTATTGCCTTAGCAGGAGTGAAAGAAGGAATCAAGACTCTATTTGTTGTACCAGAGAAATTTAGTTTGGAAAAACAACAATTGATGAAAGCGCTAGGAGCAGAAATCGTTCATACGCCAACTGCAAAAGGAATCAGTGGGGCAATCAACAAAGCAAAACAATTGGCAACAGAGATCCCAAATAGTTATTTACCTTTACAATTTGAAAATGCAGAAAATCCCAAGGCGTATTACAACACACTTGGACCTGAAATTTTTAATGAACTTTCAGGACAAATAACAAGCTTCGTTGCAGGAATCGGCAGTGGGGGGACATTCGCGGGAGTTACAGCCTATCTACGAGAACAGAAGCCAACGATTCGTGCTATTGGAGTAGAACCAGAAGGCTCGATTTTAAATGGGGGAGCAGCTCATGGTCACGAAATCGAAGGGATCGGAGTAGAGTTTATCCCAACCTTCTTTGAGAACATAAGTATTGATAACATTTATACTATCCGTGATGAAGAAGGGTTTTATTTTGCAAGGTTATTAGCGCAAAACTTTGGGCTACTCGTCGGTAGCTCAAGTGGCGCAGCTTTTGCGGCAGCCATTAAAGAAAGCCAGTTTTTACCTGAAAACAGTACAATTGTCACTATTTTTCCAGATTCTGGAGAACGATATCTCTCAAAAAATATTTATGGCTAAAGGCAAATTCAAGGAGGAAAAACGATGCATTTTCAAACAAAATTAATCCATGGTGGAATTAGTAACGATGAACAAACAGGAGCAGTCAGTGTCCCAATCTATCAAACGTCAACCTATCAGCAAAATGGTGTTGGAAAACCTAAACAGTATGAATATTCTCGTTCTGGAAATCCGACACGATTCGCTTTAGAAGAACTAGTAGCAGAGCTAGATGAGGGAGTCCAAGGCTTTGCATTTGCTTCTGGTTTAGCAGCCTTGCATACTGTCTTATCACTTTTTGAGTCAGGAGATCATATATTATTAGGAGATGATGTATACGGCGGAACGTTTCGGCTATTTCAAAAGGTTTTTGAGAAAAATGGACTAACATATTCATTGGTGAAAACAGATGCTTTAACCTCAATAGAGCAGGCAATCACGGATAAAACAAAAGCAATTCTCTTTGAGACGCCAACAAATCCATTATTGAAGATTTCTGATATTCAAGAAATCTCATCTTTAGCAAAAAAACATCATTTACTGACGATTGTCGATAATACCTTTATGACACCCTATTTTCAACGTCCGTTAACATTAGGAGCCGACATTGTCGTATATAGTGGAACAAAATATCTTGGTGGACATAGTGATGTCGTATCAGGTTTAGCAGTGACGAACCAAACTGCGTTAGCAGAAAAAATCGGCTATTACCAAAATGCGATAGGGAGCGTCCTAGGTCCACATGATAGTTGGTTAGTTCAAAGAAGTCTCAAAACCTTAGCCCTTAGAATGGAAGCTCACCAAAAAAATGCATTAAAAGTTGCAACATATCTTGAAAATCATCCAGCTATTGCAGCTGTTTATTATCCAGGGTTAAAGAGCCATGCAGGTTTTGAATTAGCCAAAAAACAAATGAGCGGCTTTAGTGGCATGATTTCCTTTGAGCTGAAAAATGCGGCGTTGGTCAATTCGTTTGTGGAAAGCTTAGAAATTTTTATTTTAGCAGAAAGCTTGGGTGGAGTTGAAAGTTTGATCGAAGTTCCAGCAGTGATGACCCATGCATCTATTCCAAAGGAAATCAGAGAACAGGCTGGAATTAAAGATGGGTTGATTCGCTTATCTGTAGGTATTGAATATATTGGTGATTTGATAGCGGATCTAAAACAGGCGTTTGAAAGAATAAGTAGATAGCATTGCTTGGGTAACTTGTTTTAGTTTCATAGCAAGAAGATTAGAATATAGACTAAATGTATGTCAGCAGTTATTCGTAAAATATAGTTAGATAGTAAAGAATGAAATTCTTTATCGTAATCATCCGTAAATAAGTTTATAATAGATGGCAGTATACAAATATCGGAGGGTTCTTACGTGAAAAAACTAGGTTTTGATCCACAAAAGTACATCGAAGAGCAATCGAAATATATCCTTGAAAGAGTTGACCATTATGACAAGCTCTACTTGGAATTTGGTGGTAAATTGATTGGAGATATGCATGCAAAACGCGTTTTGCCAGGCTTTGATGCGGATGCTAAAATTAAACTGTTACAAAAATTAAAAGATCAAGCGGAGATTTTGATTTGTGTTTATGCAGGTGATATTGAGCGAAACAAAATTCGTGGTGACTATGGAATCACCTATGACATGGATATTTTACGTCAAATCGATGAATTAAGAGAGTACGGCTTAGCCGTCAATAGTGTAGTCATTACACGCTACAGTGGACAGCCATCTACAAAAATGTTTATCAACAAGTTGGAACGAAGAGATATCAAAGTCTATAAACATGCGGCGATTGAAGATTATCCATCTAATCTTGAAAAAATCGTCAGTGAAGAAGGCTTTGGTAAAAATGAGTATATCCCGACAACGAAACCAATCGTGGTCGTTACAGCACCGGGACCTGGTAGTGGCAAATTAGCGACATGTTTGAATCAACTTTATCATGAGAGTCGTAATGGCAAGACTGCCGGCTATTCAAAATTCGAAACCTTCCCAGTATGGAATGTTCCGTTAAAGCACCCTTTAAATATTGCGTATGAAGCAGCAACCGTTGATTTGAAAGATGTGAATATGATTGATTCCTTCCATTTTGATAAATACCAAAAAGTTGCTGTTAATTATAATCGTGATGTTGAGACATTCCCAGTAATCAAAAGAATCATTGAAAAAATTACCGGAGAAGAATCCGTTTATCAATCCCCAACAGATATGGGTGTGAACCGTGTTGGTTTTGGAATCGTCGATGATGACGTGGTGAAAGAAGCCTCTAAGCAAGAAATTATTCGTCGCTGTTTTGCCACAGAATGCGACTTTAAAAAAGGCTTGATCGATGAAGAAACAGTTAATCGTATTAAATTGATCATGGAAGAAGTTGAGCTGAAAAAAGAAGATCGCAAAGCGGTGCTTCCTGCTAGAGAGTATTCAGAACGATTAAGAGAACAAACCCAAAGTAATGATACACCCGCTGTTATTGCGTTTGAGTTACAAGACGGTCGAATTGTAACAGGGAGAACGAGCAGCTTAATGGATTCATGTTCATCAGCTATTTTAAATTCAATTAAAACATTAGCGAATATTTCAGATGAAATTTTATTACTATCTCCAGTGATTCTTGAAACTATTCAAACGATGAAGCAAAAAGATTTACACAGTAAAATAACAGCCTTAAAGGCCAATGAAATCTTGATTGCGCTAGCGATCAGTGCCGTGACGAACCCAACAGCACAATTGGCGTATGATAAATTATCTGAATTAAATGGTGTCCAAGCGCATTCTACGGTGATGTTGAGTAAGAATGATGAGCAAACGTTACGAGAGTTAGGGTTGGATATTACGAGTGATGCGGTGTATCCGTCGGAGAATTTGTATTATATTTAGGCTTATTGTAAGAGTGTTACGGTTTGGAAAAGAGATTTCAATCATATTAAGCCATGTTTGAAATCCTAATACCAATATTTATTAGAAAAACAGCAGTTAGCTAGAACGCATTTTAATCTATTAATTCATAAGAGGTTGGGACAGAAGCGTCTAATCCCGAGAAATAAGAAGGAATTTACGAAAATTGCTCTTCAAATTTTTGTGAATTTCAGCTTATTTCCGAAGGGATTGCTTCTGCTCCCACCGTTTATTCGGATAAAAAGAGCCTGAGGTATAACTTGAAAAGTTATGTCCCAGGCTCTTATTAGGATTTCTGATTTGCTTTTAAGTCATTATAGCCAATAGTGAAATAGATGCTTTGTGAATTGTAATAGACTTTTAGGACGAATAATTATAGTTTGCCGAAACATTTGAAAAAATTGAAATTATTGCGATATTTTATGATTAATTCTTTGCCAAGTATCAAACTTCCCAACCAAAAAAGAATTTCACTAATACCCATTATAGTTCCCGCTATCACCATTTTCAGTGAAAGGTTAAATGATATAAAGGGAACTACAGGTAGTAATCCATAGAGTCCAAAGGACAATACTACCATACAAAGAGCGATTTTTTTCAAACTACTATTTTTTTTTTCTCTATTCATTTTTTTAGACTCATTTGAACCAAAATATTTTTTTAAAATTGCGCCATATTTATTTAACAATAGTATATCCGCTGTCTTAGGAGATAAACTATTTAATTTTGCAAAAAAGCGGGTAGCTATTCCACCCATTATATAAATCGTTTTCTTTTGTTCAACTGCCTTGAGTAATTCTGCTGCTACTTGATCTGTAGACGAAATTGAAATGCCCATCTCTTTCCAAACAGAATGAAAAGGTCTTTCAGCAGTCGTATCCGCTGAGTTAGGACAAAAATAAGTTAAACGTACTAGACTTCCATCTTGCTGTAACTCTCGATTTATAGATTCAACAAAAGAGAAAATACCTGAGCGAGTTGCAACATCAACACTATAGTATGGAAAAGCTAAACGACCATCTGCAAAGCCACCCATATGAACAATAGTACTTCCTTTGTTCGCTCTCATATGAGGTAAAAAGGCTCTAGAAATTAAGATAGATCCTATAAGGTTGATGTTTACAGATTTATCTATTTCTGCAATTTGATGCTCGGTTAATGATTTTCGTACATCAAAACCAGTAGCATTCACAACAATATCAATCTTTTCTGCCCATTTGCTTGCTAAAACTGCAAGTTTTTCCACGGATTCTGCACTTGTGATATCGACTTGAGCTACCGAAGTTTTTTCGGGCAAAGCTTGAGCAAGTTCTTGTAGTTTCAGTTCATTTCTCCCAGCTAATAGAATTGAAGCTCCTTCATCGGCAAATGCTCGTGCATAGCTTGTTCCCAAGCCTCCTGTTGCACCAATTATCACAATATTTGCTCCTTCAAATTTTTTCTTCATTATCTAACCTCCTAAAGTTTTGTTTTACGTATTAAAATTATTCTTTCAATTGTGCAGTTAATTTCTCTAACAAACAGGTAAATTGCTTCATCTGATCTTCAGTTGTCAATTCACGGACTTTTTCTGTAAATTGTTGATACAGGCTATTATCTCCTTCAACAATATTTTTTCCTTTTTCTGTTATCAGAAGATTGTATATACGCTTGTCTATAGAAGACTGATGCTTTTCAATGAAGTCAAGACCTTCTAATCGCTTTACCATTGCAGATATAGCGGGTTTGGTAAAGCTAAGTTTTTCGGACACTTCTCCCAAAGTTGGGTAATCCATGTGATAAATGGTAGTTAAGTAGTAATAATCAGCAATATTAAATCTGCTTTTTTCTTCTTTCGTTAAAATAGTATCAATATTTTCTATTGATTTTTGCCATAGATAATTTGCAATATAAGAAATGTTATTTTCAATCATTGTTATCCTCCGTATAATTTTACTTTCATTAATGATGAGGTATATTTTGCTTTTATAAAGTAAAACGTTTGAACACAGACTAACTGAACTACAATTTTTTGAAATTATAGTTCACTTCATTTAATTAAATTCGTAAAACTATATTAGCAATATATAATTGAATTGTCAAATGACATTATTACATCATGAAATAAAAGTACTAGCACAAAGATGCTTATTAACGGTTTATTTGTTTAATAGTAGGATATTTTTAAACGGATAATGGTTTCTCTAAGTTGTAGCGATTGCTAGCTTTAGGAGACTATTAAAAGAGTTTCAGATTATCTAGAATCAGTGATAAAAAAATATAACAAGTGCATATTCAGATACAAATAGCTGCTAATACATAAAACTGATGTCGGTGAAATTACTAAGAATGACGAGCATGTTAACAGAGTATTATATGTAGCTTCTTAAAAAAATACAATGTCTATGTTTATGGAGTTATTGGCTCAGGTTTGAGCAATAGTAAGGTGGAAAATTACAAAACGAGAATCAGGGCTGTGTATTACCAAGGATGTGATTTATCTGTGTGAGAATTTGTATTATATTTTGTTAGTTTTGAGAAGGTCAAGTTTTAGAGAGATAACAATGAAACACTTGGATGCTGATTTATATTACTAATATTTAATTAAAAGACAAGTAGTTGGATAGCCGACTACTTGTTTTTTTTGAAGTTAAATGCTAATTTTTTCTCAATGATTGTTATGCTTGTGAATAAAAAGTTTACATTACTTTCCTATGTAATATTATTAATTTATATTTGTTAGTGATAGATGAGGATTTAGTGGTAAAAAAGTTTGTTTTTCGTTCTTTCTAACCAAATCACAACTACGAAGCCGAACGCTACAGCAGTAAATTACACATGAAGGTATTATCGATGATAGTGTAGCATTATGAGGAGAAGCTATTTATGAACATTTAAAATTACTTTGTCTTCTATGGAAAACTATCCGTGGCAGGAGAAGGAGTTTTTACATGGTGTTCTTAGTTGGGCTGTTTTACAGCATAATACGTTAGATAAAATAGTTGAATTGATTAATTGTATACATGAGTCACTGATTTCAGATATCCATTTTTGTTTATCAAAAGAAATAGTAAATTGTGCATAAAATTTTGACTTTGTTAGTGATTAGTGCTATATGTAAGAGATTTGCTATAGTTTTAAGATGTACAAAAAAGTTAAAAGTAGTTAATTGATAAAGCATTTGAAAATTGGTTACCAACTTTCAAATGCTTTTTTTAGATATATTTTTTTATGAAAACCACATCCATAGCAAAGCACTAATTGCAGTAAGTACGCCAGCCGCTAATGAAAAGCCCAAAACGATTTTTGTTTTGTTCCAACGATCCCTTTTTTTATCACGTTTGGCTCTGGCTGCTTCAAGATTCTCCCCATCCATAAAAGCAACAATTTCACCATACGTTTGAACATCTTTTTCTTTTTTGATTTTCTCGATTTTTAAAGCCGCAATCATAGAAATTGCCCAAAGAATGAAAGGAATACTCAAGCCATACCAACCCCATAAGTCTACAAAAGGTACAATAGATAAAACCGTTAACCCGATAAATAGAAGCATGATCCAAGAGAGTCGATTCATTTTTTTTGCCTCGATGTTTTGATTGTTTTTCATAATTGCTACATCTCCTTTGACTAATTCATCTAAAGTGACATCAAAAAGAGTGCTTAAAGCAATCAAATTATGAATATCAGGATACGTATGATCGTTCTCCCATTTAGAAATAGTTTGCCGTGTGACGTAGATTTTTTCTCCAAGTTCTTCTTGAGAATACCCATCTCTTTCACGATAAAGTTTTAATTGCTTATTAAAGTTCATTTGTTGTCTCCTTTGAGTCTAAGATAATATAGAAGGGGCTATTTTGTCTGTCTATTAGAGTGTACTTTAGTAGAAATATGGGTGTATACAGGTGTTTACATCGATAGGAATGTTGATATAACTGGTTTTTCAAAATAGGATCCAAGTCAATAAGTAACGGTTCAAAAATAATTATGGCACAGGTTATCAATTAATTACAGCTAAAATAAATAATCTGAGGAAAGTACGAGTAGCTAATATGATATGCTTATAGTACATAGCAAATGGAAACCCAAAGAAAGAAGGGAAAGAAGATGGCAGATTGGAATACGTTATTTTATGATCAAAAGAATATAGAACTGGCACCTGAACCTGAAGTCGTTAAATTTATTGAACTTTTAGCAACAGAATTTCCAAATGTGCGGAAGCGGAGGGTTTGGGATCTGGGCTGTGGCGGTGGACGTCATAGTGTCGTAATCGGCAAAATGGGCTGTAAGGTTTTTATCAGTGATAATTCCAGTAAAGCGATAGAGCTGACAACAAAAAAATTAGAAGAAAATAACATCGACTATCTTGAGGCTTTGACTTCGATGGAAAACTACCCGTGGAGTAAGAAGGAGTTTTTGCATGGTGTTTTTAGTTGGGCGGTTCTTCAGCATAATACTTTGGATAAAATCACTGAAGCGATTGATTGTATTCATGATTCACTTCTGGCAGGCGGCTATTTTTTAGGAACGATCAAATCGACAAAAGCAGATTTGTATGGAAAAGGGGAAGAAATTGAAAAAGATACCTTTGTGTTAGAGGTAGGAATAGAAGAAGGCGTGCCTCACCATTATTTTGACGAAGATGGAATAAAGCAGCTTTTTCCTAGTGATAAGTGGGAAATCATCATTCTCGCAGAGCAAGTAGTGAATTATATAGAAAAAGCCGAGGAATTTTGGTCGTTTAATCCATTTAGATATACTACATGGTGTGTACTTGCGAAAAAACGGTAGAGAGTTAAGCAGTAGTCTTGTTAGGGCTTGATTCCTATCTTCATTTTAGATTTCTTCAGTTAGTGCCAATCCAATCAAACTGATTATTAAAGAATTGAGGCAACTATTGTGAAGCTTATAGGAAAATATGATACATAAAATAGAATGTTATCGTAAACAATATAACAGAAACATATATTCAAATGTATATAATAGAAGCTTCTTTTCAGACTAATTCACACACAGGGAAAACTCTTACAAGTCATAATTATTCAGCTGTGAGTCATAACGTCAAATCGTTATTAGTAGCTACATGAAGTGATCAAACTTAGTCTCATAAAAAAACAAAGCCTTTCTTTTTTTTGCTTCATAGCGTAGAATAGCAAATTGAAGAAGCAGGTCAAAAATGAGGAGGTTAAGTCATGAAAATATATAAAATACTAAACAACAATGTGATCATCACAAAAGATGAGAATGGAATAGAACATGTGATTATGGGCAAAGGCATTGGATTTAAAAAGAGCGCCGGCGAAACATTAGATATGACAAAGGCTGATAAAATTTTTCATTTAGAAGATGCTGGTTTGCAGCAGCATTTTAACTCACTTAGTAATGAAGTTCCTTATCCAATTCTAAAAGTGACTGAGGAATTTATTGATATCGCAAAGAAAAAGCTGAATCAAAAATTAAATGAAAGCTTACATGTTTCTCTTGTGGATCATATTTTTCATGCGTTAAAAAGACATCAAAATGGACAATCGATTACTAATTCTTTGATTTGGGAAATCAATCGTTTATATCCAAATGAATTTGAACTAGCTAAGGATTTGCTAGATATGGTTGAGCAGGAAACAGAAGTTAGATTGCCAGCGGATGAGGCAGGATTCATTGCGATGCATTTGATCAATGCGGAAATGAATGAAGAAATGAATACAACTGTTGCGATTACAAAAGAAGTCTCTGCTATTTTAAAAATTGTGAAATATCATTTAGGGATTGAATATGATGAAGAGTCATTGAATTTTTATCGTTTTTTGACCCATCTTAAATTTTTTGTACAACGGATCACCAATGGAACGTTGCTTGATAGTGAAGATCATGACCTTTATTTATTGATGAAAAAGAAGTACCCATTAGCATATGAGTGTGCAAATAAAATTGCGGAGTATGTGTATACGACTTTCCATATGGACTTAACTTCTGAGGAAATGTTATACCTTGTGATTCATTTAAAGCGTTTATATACAAGAGAGAAAACACTTTCAAAAAAAGATTGACTTCTATTTTTGAAAATGCTATCATTTGAGACAGATAATTAAATAACGTATCAGGTTAGTGGATTGTGACTGTTCGGCAGGCGACACCTAAACTTTTACTAAGAGATTGCACACAGGGGTAGTGTATGCATTTTTTAGTAAAGGTTTAGGTTTTTCTTTTGCCAAAAATAGCTCCGGAACTATTTTAAATCAGTTAAAAATAGCCTTTTGCAATTATATTTTGTCTAGCTTCACAGGCTAGTATTTCGGGAAAAAGATAAAAATTGAGTGTGACAAAAAGCGTCACAATCAATTTTCTCTATTTTCCTGTCAAGACTAAATGAGCCTGTTCAGCTTTTAAAATTAGGAGGATTTATCATGGATACGAATCAATTAGCAGAAAAAATATTAAAAGAAGTCGGTGGCGAAGAAAACGTACAATCACTTGTTCATTGTGCGACACGCCTAAGATTTAAGTTGAAAGATAGAAATATTGTTGATAAAAGTGCTGTGGAAAGTATTCCCGGCGTAGTGACAGTGATGGAAAGTGCGGGACAATTCCAAGTAGTTATTGGTAATACTGTCCCTGAAGTTTACGCGGCGATTGGAACTATTTCTAATTTAACTGGTGATCAAACAGGTTCAGATAATAGTTCAAATGACAATGAAACGATTTTTGGGAAATTTGTAGATTTGATTTCTAGCTTATTTACGCCATTACTTGGTGTGATGGCAGGAGCTGGGATTTTAAAAGGGTTACTTTCGATTGCGACGACAACAAAATTGATCATACCAGAAACGTCAACTTATATTATTCTAAGTGCAATTGCAGATAGTTTATTCTACTTCTTACCCGTTTTGCTAGCGATCACAGCAGCCAGAAAATTCAAAGCCAATGTCTTTGTTGCAGTAACGATTGCAGGTGCGCTAGTTTATCCAACGATTATTGGGTTAGCCGCACCAGATATTTCAGCTGATTTCTTTGGAATTCCAGTGGTCATGGTGAAATATACGTCGACTGTTATTCCGATCATCTTAGCTATTTATGTGATGAGTGTCCTAGAAAAATTCTTGAACAAACGTTTACATCAAAGCATTAAAAACTTTATTACACCAATGATTCTGTTGGTTGTGATTGTTCCTTTAACATTAATGATTTTTGGTCCATTTGGTGTCTATGTAGGGAATGCGATTGCGGATGTTTTGATTACAGTCATCAACTTTAATCCGATTATTGCAGGTGCTTTAATTGCAGCGTCATGGCAAATTCTTGTGATGTTTGGTTTACACTGGGGAATTGTACCAGTGATGATGAACAATATTGCCACAATGGGGAAAGATCCTTTAAAACCAAGCGTAGCGATTTCAGTATTTGCTCAAGCAGGTGCCGTTTTAGGTGTTATGTTAAAGACTAAAAATAAAGAGTTTAGAGCATTGTCAGCTTCTGCTGTAGTCACAGCCTTATTCGGCATTACTGAACCAGCTGTGTATGGTGTGACATTAAGATTAAAACGTCCGTTTATTATTGGGGTGATTTCAGCCGCTGTTGGTGGCGGTATTGTTGGGTATGCTGGAAGTATGGGCTATGCAGCAGGACCTTCAAGTATTTTAATGATTCCAGCTTTCTATGGACCAAATGGAGAAGGCTTCGTAGGTTTCTTGATTGGTATTGCAGTAGCCTTTGTCTTAGCAGCCGTTTTAACTTATTTCATCGGCTTTGAGGATATTCCAGAAGCAACAACCGCTACAAAAGAAACAACGACAGTTGCACAGGTTGGCGTAAAATCAGAAGTGATCAGCAGCCCACTAGCTGGTGATATTGTGTCACTAGAAAATATTAATGATAAAGCTTTCGCTTCAGGAACATTAGGTCAAGGGTTAGCGATTGCTCCAACGAAAGGTGAAGTGATTTCACCCGTCAATGGCACGGTTACTATGGCCTTTGCAACAGGACACGCAGTTGGTGTAACTTCAGAAAATGGTGCAGAAGTACTGATCCATATTGGTTTAGATACTGTTCAACTAGAAGGGAAACACTTTGAGTTAAAAGTAACACAAGGCCAAACGGTAAAAGTTGGCGAGCCACTGGTTGTGTTTGATATCGAAGCGATCAAAGCAGCTGGCTTTGACGTAACAACACCGGTTATTATTACCAATACAGCAAATTATGAAGACGTTGTAGTCAGCGATCAAGCACAAGTCAATGCTGGTGACCGTTTGATTACATTATTATAAAAAGGAGTGGCGTTTATGACACAAGAAACTATATTTCCAGAAAATTTTTTATGGGGAGGCGCGATTGCAGCCTGTCAAGCTGAAGGGGCATACGGTCAATATGGTCGTGGCATGGCGGTTTCAGATATTTCATTTTTTGACAGCCAAATTGACCGTCAAGATTTAGCGAAGCATCGCAATGTAACGACAGAAAAGATTGAAGAAGCGATGGATGATCTAGATACAAGACGTTATCCTAAACGACATGGGATTGATTTTTATCATCGATATAAAGAAGATATTGCCTTATGTGCAGAAATGGGCTTTAAAGTCTTCCGCTTTTCAATGGCTTGGAGCCGTATTTTCCCAACAGGTGAAGAGTTAACACCGAATCAAGAAGGCCTTGATTTCTACGATGCTGTTTTAACTGAAATTGAAAAATATGGCATGGAACCACTTGTGACCATCTCACACTTTGAAATGCCGCTAGCGCTTGTAAATAAATATAAGGGCTGGACAGATCGTAAAGTCATTGACTTATTTGTTCGCTTTGCCGATTGCTTGTTTACCAACTTTGGGCAACGAGTGACTTACTGGATTTCCTTTAATGAAATTAATGCAGGACGTTTTTCAACCTTTAAATCTACAGGTGTCGTAGCAGATAAAACCGATAATTATATCCAAGATTGCTATCAAGCAGTCCATCATCAATTTATCGCAGCAGCACTTGTGACCAAACGGTTGCATGAAATCAATCCAGCAGGCAAAATGGGCTGTATGATTGCACGCTTTACGACTTATGCTGCAACGTGTAAGCCAGAGGATGTCTTACAAATGATGCATGACGATCAATATGATAACTTCTTCTATACAGATGTGATGATTCGCGGGGCTTATCCTGGCTATATGAATCGCTTCTTTAAAGAAAATGGTGTCTCAATCGTTTGGACAGACGGAGATAAAGAGCTATTAAAAGAATATACGTCTGATTATTTAGCATTCAGTTACTATATGTCTAATGTCTCAAGTGCACAGCCAGATGAAGGCGACATGACAGATGCCAACTTGAAAAAAGGGCTAAAGAATCCTTATCTAGAAAGCTCAGCTTGGGGCTGGCAAATTGACCCTAAAGGCTTGCGTTACACATTAAATGACCTTTATGATCGCTATCAAGTGCCTTTATTTATTGTAGAAAATGGTATTGGTGCTGAAGATAAAGTAGCAGCAGATGGGAGTATTCATGACACCTACCGTATTGATTATTTGCAAAAACATCTTGAGCAAATGAAGGAAGCTTTGATCGATGGTGTTGATTTAATTGGGTACACGACGTGGTCTTCGATTGATATTGTTTCGTCGGGTACCTCTGAAATGTCAAAACGATATGGCTTTATCTATGTCGATCAGGATGATGATGGTAACGGGACATTGGCTCGTAGCAGAAAAGATTCTTTCTATTGGTATCAAAAAGTGATTCAAAGTAACGGAGCAGAGTTGATAGTTTCATAAAAATAGAATTTTTAAGCACCATACGCAGAGGGGATGATTGCGTAGGGTGCTTGTTTGGCAGGGAGACAAAAGCTTTTATAATTTGAACCTTATACTTTTTAACCTCTTTTTATTGTGATTTTTTGAGCAATAAAGCGTTTACATTTAAAATCTTTATGATATAATTAGTTTATATTAATTAAGAAAGGGTGTGAGAAATGATGGGAAAACCAGAATTTGTTTTATCTAATTCTAACCAAAATGCAACGATGGGGTCAGGATCTACAGTAGTAAATTGTGCGCAAGGAAGAAAATAGTGTGATGTTATTTTATTAGTGATAGTCAGAAATTTATATGAGGGTTCTCTTGTATTTTTTGACTATCTTTTATATTTTTTTAAAAGAAAATAAATAGAGATCTGTTCATGTTTTTATAGCTGATATTAGGTTGGAAAACATTTTATAATAATATAGGATTTGGAGGTGTATTATATGTATTTATCGTTAAAAGAAGGAAACTATCTTTTGAATCAACCTACAGGAATTTCTTTTTCATATATACTTAATGGTACGTATATGAATATTGGGGTAAACAAAAGTGCAGAGGATATTTTGCTTAGATTAAGCGGACAATATGAGCAAGAAATGATCGTGGCAGAGCTTTGTGAAGTATATAATGAAAAGCATGATGTAGTCAAAGGATTCGTTAACGAATTTATTAATACCCTAAAGTCCAACAATGTTATTGTTGAGTCAAACGAGATAAAGAATAACATCGTTTTGAGAGGCAGTGAAACATACTATACACCAGAACATGTTACTTTCGAATTAACGCATAAGTGTCCGTTAAGTTGTCAGCATTGTTTTGTAGATGCTGGATTTGGCAGTGAAATGGATAGTTTAAAATGTAAGGAGTCTCTTCAAGAATTACTTGATATGGGCGTAAGTGTATTTCAGTTAACTGGTGGCGAGCCGTTTGTGTATAGTAAAGTTGATAAAATAATCGAAATGATTCATCGAGAAGGTAGAGCGATCCACATAACTACAAGTGGTTATATTTATACTAAGACCGTTCAATCTTGCTTGGATTTATTATCTGAAAGCGATACTTCGCAAATTCAAGTATCAGTTGATGGACTTGAAGCGACACACAATCAAATACGAGGAAAAAAAGATTCATATGATAAAGCAATAAAATTTATTAAGGGATGTGTAAAAAGAGGGATAAACACAAGTGTGGCTACTTCTCTAATAAAGCAGCCCATTGAGGAAATCGAAAAATTAGCTAGCATAGTTAAGGCGCTTGGAGTGACAGAGTATAAGTTAGGCTTAATTACGAATCAAGGAAGGGCAAAAGATAATAAACTTAATGGTTATACTTATAATGAGTATTGTAGCATAGTAAATTATCTGAAAAAAAATTTTGATGATGAATTTTTTACGATAGAGGAAATAGAAGAAAAAAGTGAGATAGGTAACTGTGGAGCAGGTTATAAAACATTAAAAATCAAACCGAATATGATGGTAACCCCTTGTGCCATGATGCAGTTGAACATTGGTAATTTGAAACATGAACAACTTAAAACAATTTTAAATAGAAGTTTCAAGTTGTTCTCAAAATTAGAGTTTCCGGATTCAAAACAGTGTTCAACATGTTCAGAAGAAAATTATTGTAAAGGATGTATTTCAGAAGCCATTATAAGAAAAGATTCAGTCAGTATCTGTAACTGGGAAGTGAAACAGCAAGGGATATTGTGTGAAATTATTTGATCTTGTATGCGAGACTCATAAAAAGATGTAGTTGAAAAATAAGATGGCACTATCAGTGATAGTGTACCATTATGAGGAGAATCTACGTATGAACATTTAAAATTACCTTACTTTGAAAGAGTAAAGAGAAAATCAAAGAAATAAATTTCTGTTTCTTGATAAGTAAGGGTGAGAAAAAAATGAAAAAAAATATAGCGTTTAAAAAGCTTGTTATCGGTCAAATGTTTGCGAATATTGGCGATATTATCTACACAATTGCCGTCGTTAGTTCAGTTTTTACACTAACAAACTCTGCATTAGCTGCTTCTCTAGCTCCAGTTATTATGACTGTTGGGACAGTATTTTCTGGATTGTTAACGCCTGTATTAATTAATTATGCTACACTGACAGATATTTTACGAAAAACTCAATTATTTAAAACATTTATATTAATAGGATTAGCAGTTTATTTAAACTTAAAAGTAAATAATGAAAATCTGTTCTTTTTATATACATTTATTTTTAGTATTTCTTTTTTAGATGGTTGCGCTGAGCCAATAAGTAGGGCATTGATACCTCATTATGCCGCAAAGTCTTATTTGATACGTGCCAATAGCATTTTTAGTACAATGCTTCAAATTGTCAGTATTGGTGGATGGGCAGTGGGCTCTTCTTTATTGATAATCTTCTCTATATCTGGCCTAATTTGGATTAATGTCGGTATATTTGCTATTGCTACTTTCGCTTTTTGGTATTTACCAACAGTTTCTACGACTGATAATGCTGATGGAGACAGATGGAAACACCTGATTTCTGGATGGCAAGAAATACGTAAACAACCCATTATATTTACAATTGTGAGTATGGATATACTTGAGAGTATTGCAAATACGGCGTGGATTTCAGCCGTTGTATTGGTCTTCGTGAAAGATGTTTTACATGTTTCAGAGAATTGGTGGGGCTACATTAATGCCACTTATTTTCTAGGTGCTGCTCTAGGAAGTATGATTGTATTTTATTTAAATGTAATGGTTGATAAGAATAAATCTAAAGTAATAGTCATAAGTTCAATTTTGGGTGGAGTCATTACATTACTCGTTGCTTTAGGAGGAAATCCATTTCTTATTTTAGTGTATTCAATTCTGATAGGTGTCTTCTTGCAAGTTAAGAATATCCCTCAAGCTACGATCCTACAACAGAAAATCGATAGAAATAAATTAACATCTGTGTATGCTGCAACAGGTATATTGAATACTGCAACCTTTTCTTTGTCATCACTATTGATGGGAGCTGTGGCAGATACCTTAGGTGTGAATGTTGTTTTTGTTCTTTCAGGAATACTATTATTTGTGGTTGCTTTTATAGCGAGAAATAAAAAGGAATTGCTAGATAATTAGGTAAAGAGAGGGAAAGATGATGGCAGATTGGAACACTTTATTTTACGATAAAAAGAGTATAGAAATGGCTCCTGAACCTGAAGTCGTTAAGTTTATAGAACTTTTAGCAAAAGAATTTTCGAATGAGCAAGAGAAAAAAGTCTGGGATTTAGGTTGTGGTGCTGGACGTCATAGTGTTGTAATTGGCAAAATGAACTGTGAAGTTTTCATCAGTGACCATTCTGCTAAAGCAATAGAATTAACGAAAGAAAAACTAGATGATAATAAAATTCGCTATACGGAGGCCTTGTCTTCCATGGAAAACTATCCGTGGCAGGAGAAAGAGTTTTTACATGGTGTTCTTAGTTGGGCTGTTTTACAGCATAATACGTTAGATAAAATAGTCAAATCGATTAATTGTATATACGAGTCGCTGATTACAGGTGGCTATTTTTTAGGAACGATCAAATCGACAAAAGCAGATTTGTATGGAAAAGGGCAAGAAATCGAAAAAGATACGTTTATTTTAGATGTAGGAAAAGAAGATGGTGTCCCACATCATTACTTTGATGAAGAGGGGATAAAACAACTTTTTCCTGATGATCAGTGGGAAATCGTTATTCTTGCTGAGCAAGTAGTGAATTACGTATCGACAGTAGAGAAGTTTTGGGAAATCAATCCATTTAGATATACAACTTGGTGTGTACTTGTAAAAAAACGGTGGGAGATTTAAAAAGTAATCTAAATATTTTCTAAATGAATTAGTCATGAAACAGATCTTTTTATCCATTTATTTTTAGTAATAAGAAAACCGTGAACCTTTGCGTCTTAAATGGATCACGGTTATTTTCTGTAGAATGATGGTGAGATTGATCAAATAATCGCTATCAAAGTAAGGAATTTGATGCGAGCAAGATTCTTTACTTTGATGGGCTTATTTTACATAGTAATAATAATATAGTCGTATCATTATATGAAAAAGTGAGATTATTAAATGGGATTGGAAGTTATTGCGCGTATGCTTGCGTATACAGTTCTTCCAGTATTGCTACACGAATTTATCGTTAACTGGTTAAGTATTTTTATAAAGCGAAAGAGGAAATTTCAAATCTTCTTTCTTTTGTTAGCTAAATTTGCGGATAAATATGGAAAGATAGCAGTAGGGAAATTGTTGGGGACCTCTATTTTTGGCATGGATCAAGCACCAAGATTTTATTTATTTAAAGGTGGGCTGTTTTTGATTAAGATCTTCATTTTGTGCTGTATATATATTTTTTTACTTCCCTGTTCCTAGTTCCTCGATAAAATCGAGCAAAACGTTATACCTTCTTTAAAGTTATGTACTATTTTTTATAAAAGTGCTTCTGACTCTGAATTAGGAGTATAATAAAAAAAGGGGATGTGAAAAAGATGGAAAATATTCAATTGATAGCTTCAGATATGGATCATACGCTTTTGACAGAAAAGGGAGAACTCCCTCCTGATTTTAATTCAGATATTTTAGCATTAGAACAACTAGGTGTCTCTTTCGCAATAGCTAGTGGTCGACCATTGTATACATTAACTAATCTTTTTTCTGAGTTAAACGAGAAAATGATTTTTATCAGTGATAACGGTGGCCTAATCAGTTATAAAGGGAAAATTATTTTCAAAAGTCTTATCTCTCCAGTAGATTATAAAACAATGATTCACTTTGTTGAAGAGCAAACAAATGGTATTGCGATTTTATGTGGTCTGGATTCTGCCTATCTATCTGAAAAACATAAGAAGTATGCTGCATTTTTACGCACGTTTTATACCAATATTACTTTTGTAGAAGATATTCAATCAATTCAAATAGATATAGATAAATTTACCATTTACTTTCCCGAAAATGATAGCAAAGTAAACTATCATGAAAAGATAATGCCTAAATTCAATGAAAAATTTTCAGTAACAATTGGCGATACAATCTGGATCGACATCATGAATAAAGGAGTAGATAAAGGTCAAGCTATGGCTATTTTAGGAGAAAAATTAGGTATTGATTCAAGTCAAATGATGGCTTTTGGAGATACATATAACGATAAAGAAATGCTTCAATATGTAAAGTATAGCTATATTGTAGGGAATGCTGACGAGGATATGAAGCAATATGCTCAGTTTGTAACGAAGACTAATGATGAGTATGGTGTAACAAAAGTAATAGAAGAATTGATAGAGATAAAAAATAATTTGAGGTAACTGAATAAGGTTGTTAGGTAAAAGACCAGGATACTCCTGTCTTCTATTTTAATAAAGTGTAACTTGCTATGATTCACGTGCGCATTTGTGTATGTTGTGAGTATTCCTGTAAAATCTCTGATTAAATTAGCAAAGTACTACAACACAAGCACTGATTATATTCTTGGACTAACTGATATAAAAAAACTTATTCTGAAAAGTAGATAGAAGGTAAGAATAAAGCATAACGACCTTTTGCTTCTATCAAATTAGACTGTTTTTTTATAGCCAATATTAGCTTTTCTACTGTATTTTTGATACTATGATGGTGCGAAACGATAATAATTTTACAAGGGAACACAAAAAACACTCTACGGCGAATAGAGTGGTTTTTCATGTGTGCCATAACCTGTAGATTTCTTTAAATAGAAAATATTACCACAATGCATATACTTAATAAAACAAACCATGGATTACTAGGTATGTAAATCGAAAAAAACTATCACAAGCTGTTCTAAAAAAGGCTTTTTCGATTTATATATGTTAGAAATTTAGTATTATTTAAAAATCAACTAAGAAATTTCTACACCTATAATCATCCAGACGATTTTTATAACTTTACCAGTATCATCAAGCAAAAGCTAAATTGAATAGTGCTGTTGCCTAGATTTTTTTCCTGTCTATTCAATCTTTTCATTAAAAATGGCAAACTCAAGCCACCCATATTTAGAAGCCCCTGTTTCAATAAGGGTGGCTCCTGAATTAAGCTGCCATAGATAGTCTGCAGTTTTTAACTTATTTTTTTGACAGAATGACTTTAATTTAGTTAATCCCTGATGGATACCAGCCTCATTATTTTCCACTAAAATACAAGCGTAACTACCTGCGTTTTTTTCCATGATGGGGATAAAAACTTTATGATCACTATCAATTTTTTCTTTAATAATTCTAAAAGATGCCTCAGCGTAGCCGTTGGGGTTATTAACAGATAATGTAGTTAAAAAACCAGATTTAGCTGTATCCATAACAGCCAATGAGTCCAATTGCTTATAGAATTCTGAAAACAATTGAGCGACCTCTTCCTCCGTACAACTCACAGATTGGCGAGAACACCAAAATATTGTTTTAATTCGCTGTTCTATCTTGGGCTGATATAGGGGAGTGTCTTCAATAACAGATTGATCTTCAATTTTTTTGTTGATTACATTTTGGATTTTAATCAACTCGTCAATTTTTTTATCAATTTTATTTTGAGCATTCAGCAATTGAGGTGCTGGGACACCTTTTGAATGTATTTTGATTGCTTTAATTTCAGCTATTGGAATATCTAAACTACGTAATCCGAGTATAAACATTAAATCGTATAATTGGTTATAATCATAGTAACGGTAACCAGCTTCAGTTTTTTTGGATGGTTTAAAAATATTTTCTTGGTCATAAAATATTAATGTACGGCGGGTTGTATTGGCTAATTTGGCCATCTCACTTATTTTTAACATGTGCGACTCCTTCATTGACTGTAACGTAACGGTATAGTGTATGATTCATTATAACATGAAAATAAATTTAGACTTAAAAGAAAGGTGGTTTAATAAATGAAGCAGGAATCCCTTTTCTCTAATCAACATCAAAATTCACCATTAGCCAGTCGGGTTCGACCACGAAAATTAGCTCAATTTGTTGGGCAACAGAACCTACTTGGCCCCAACAAAATTTTACGAGAAATGATTGAAAGTGATCAAGTGCCATCTATGATTTTTTGGGGACCACCGGGTGTAGGCAAAACAACTTTAGCAGAAATTATAGCAAGCAAAACTAAATCTAGTTTTTTGAGCTTTAGTGCAGTGGATAGCAGTATCAGTAAGATAAAAAAAATCATGAAACAAGCTGAGTTAGATCGCGAGATTGGGCAAAAAACAATCGTTTTCGTTGATGAAATACATCGCTTTAATAAAGCACAACAAGATGCCTTTTTGCCTTATGTTGAAAAAGGCAGCATTATCCTAATCGGTGCTACAACTGAAAACCCGTCTTTTGAAGTGAATTCAGCCTTGTTATCTCGGTGTAAAGTATTTGTACTTCATGCACTGAATCAGGCAGATATTGTCATATTAATTGAAAATGCTCTCAGTAACCCAAACGGATTTGGAGAACAAACAATCAATATTAGCCCTGATGAAATTCAAGCGATTGCTAATTTTGCAGACGGTGATGCCAGAATGGCACTAAACACATTAGAAATGGCCGTTCTTAATGGCGAAAAAACAGACAATATTATTACAGTGACACTCGATAATTTAAGTCAATTAATCAATAAAAGATTTGTGCGTTATGATAAAAATGGGGAAGAGCATTACAATATCATTTCAGCCCTCCACAAGTCGATGCGTAACAGTGACGTCGATGCTGCTATTTATTGGCTATCTCGGATGCTTGAAGGTGGTGAGGACCCTATATATATAGCACGGCGACTTGTTCGGTTTGCAAGTGAAGATGTTGGATTAGCAGATACGAATGCACTCAATCTTGCTATTAATGTTTTTCAGGCGTGTCAATTTATTGGAATGCCTGAATGTGATGTTCACTTAGTGGAAGCAGTAACCTACTTATCTCTGGCGCCTAAATCTAATGCCATTTATAAAGCCAGACTAGCTGCTGCCAAAGATGTTAAGACAACAGCTAATGATCCTGTACCTTTACAGATACGTAATGCACCTACTAAACTTATGAAAGATTTAGGGTACGGTAAAGGATACGAATTAGCTCATTATGCCGAAGATAAGTTAACGACTATGAACACCATGCCGCCTTCTGTAGCGGGACATCAGTATTATAAGCCTACCAGTGAAGGAAATGAACGACGCTTTAAAGAACGTTTAGCTCAAATAAAAGAGTGGCACACGAAAAATGGATAGAACAAATGAAAAAAGTATTCTTGAGATAAGAATACTTTTTTCATTAAGAGAATTACTGTTCAAAATTTTTATTGTTCCATTTTTACTTACTAGCCTATGTTCGTGTAACACCATCAAATAATTTAAAAACATGTTGAATATGTTGGCTACTTTCATAAGGTCTCTGTCCGATGTCTTTAACAATAGGTTGGTTGTCAACAGGTTGCCAAAGCTGATGGTATTGTCCAGTTGCAAAAGACAAAATCGTGTCAGTAACAAATTGATCACGCACCAATTGTTCTTGACTTGCGTTGGGAAGCTGACCACCTACAATTCCATACATTTCAGTCCCATGAACTGCTGGTGACCCTTCTGTCGGACCAACACTCAGCATGTAAGCACGTCCGCCAGCATTGGCATGACTAAGCGCAGCTCTTGCTTTTGGTAGGGTAAAATTATAATCAGTATGAACTTCCCCTCTAACTTCTACAGGCTCTTTCCCATCTTTATAAGCGTCAATTATCCGTTCAGACTGGCTTCGTGGAATGCGAGAACCATTGACAAGTTCATCAACGATCGCTTCATTGCTTTTAGGATTAAAAGCTTCCCTAGTATTTAAAACATACCATCCTGCTTCATAAGTTGTACTGCTGATTAATAGATCAATCTCTTTGTGGACGCCTTTAGCAATCATATCCATAGGCGTTCCCTCAAGTACAGCTCCTGGTTGGCGATGGTCATCTACAACCGCTAGAGTTGTATTATCTATCCCATGACGTTGACCTGAATCTTTTGGCAGTAGTTTTGATAAAGTGTTCGTCAATAGTTGACCATCAACAGCTAATAATTCTTCAGGATTTTGCTCAAGTCCTAACTCACTAAGAAGCTGATAAGCTAGCTCTTCAGCCCACCAAGCAGGAACAATCCGTGAAGGAAATCCAGAAAAAGCTGCTAGCCGATGGAAGAGTCCAGTTGCTGATGGAGCAGCTAAGAGTGCCATTAAGTTGTAAGCACCAGCACTGTGTCCAGTAACTGTCACTTGATTAGGATCACCTCCAAAATATGCAATATTCTGTTGTATCCACTTAAGCGCAGCAATGATATCTTGTAAGCCCAAATTAGTTGCATCTTTAAGTCGTCCTCCATATTGAGAAAGAGAAAGCCAACCAAGTGCACCTAGCCGATAATTGATAGAGACTCCTATCACTTGATTACTCGATGCTAGGCCGAAAAGAGAAGAGGTGTCTTGACTATTTGAACCATATTCCCAGCCACCACCGTGGATATAAACGACTACAGGTAAGGGAGAATCACTATTTTTCGGTGCCCAAATATTGAGATTCAAGCAATCTTCGCTCGTTCCCCAATCAGAATTTAACCAGCTAGAGTCACCCAGTTGAAGTGAGGCTGGACCTGTTTTATCATATTGAATTGTTTCATCAAATGGCACCACTATTGGTTTGCCAAAGCGTTCAGCTTTCGCATATGGTATCCCAAACCACTTACGTACTTCACTTTTTTTCTTATTTAATAGAGACATTTGATTTCCCTCCGAGTTCTACTATTCATTTACTTATCTAATAGACTATTTTAAATTTTAATAAGTCATTTTATAGCTATTATCTATCATTTCTTCTACTTCTTTAAAAGATACGTTCGAATTAAGATCGATCGTTATCCAATTTTCTTTATTCATATGATAAGCTGGGTAATAGCCCTCTTTGCCTAAAAAGGAACCTAGTAATTCTGGTTCAATTTTCAAATCAATAACATCCGTATCACCTGTACCTTTTAAACCTAACTTACTTTTAGAAACATTCATGATTAGACCATACCACTTATCATTATGATTATGCCTCAACACACAATAGTTTGGAAACTTAGAAAATGTTTTTTCAGGATTCGTTAAATAGTTTGATTTCACATAATTTAAAATTGATTCTCTTGTAATCATTGAATTCACTCCGTTTTTTTATTATTTTAATGATGACTTTAAGCGATATAATAAAATCTGAGATTCTAATCATTCGTAACGATAACTTGACCGACTGGACGATCTTTTTCCATTACATAGCGCTGAGCATCTTGAATATCGTCTAGTTTAAAAACTTTAGCGATCGGAATGTGTAACTGTTTTTTATTAATAAGATTAAATAGCTCATCAACTACCGAACTATTAACATTAGATGAATCATAAATTGTTGCATACTTGTTAGCCAAGTTATTAAAAGGATCAAAATCTTTCCATAGCCATTCACCAGTCAATAAACCAACTAGCGTGTAAACACCTCCAGCTTTAAGATGTGCTAAGGAATCCTCTACAGTTGAAGCTCCTACCATATCGATTATCCCATCGAATTTTTTCCTTGTTTCAATATGATTGTCTTTATCTAGGATAACTTCACTGGCTCCTAAAGTATATAACAAATCTTTACGACTGTTTTGCCTGGTTGTGCTAGATATAGAAAGTCCTAATGCCTTTCCTAGTAGTAACGCAGCCATTCCAACACCAGTAGTCCCACCGCGGATCAATAAAGATTGACCTTTACTAATCCGTGTTGCTTTTAGGGCACCGAAAGCAGTATAGAAGGTTTCAGGATAACTGGCTAACTCTATCCAAGTTCCATTGAATGTTACGGGGTAAATAATATTATCAGGAACTAAAGCATATTCTTGATAACTGCCATCAAATTCACGACCAAGGCCACCCATAAAGGTTACGACCTTTCGACCTTTTTCTAAGTTGCTTTCCTGTGAAGGAGTATAGACTTCACCAACAGCTTCAATTCCTATTACTTTTGGAAATTCGACTGAAGGAGACCCACCTTCTCTAGTTAACACCTCGTATCGATGTACTGGAAAAGCATGAATCTTGATAACTGTTTTGTTTTTAGTTGAATTAGGAATTGGACGTTCTTCAATTTCCAGTACTTCTGGACCACCAGATTTTTTTATGACGACTGACTTCATAATAATAAGTCCTCCCTTAACTATTTATTTTATAATATAGACTATCTCGTCACGTCACAGTCAAGACAGAGGGTTCAATAAAGAGAAATTTATCTATTAAATGCCTTTAATTTGAATCGTTTATGATGCCTTCTATAGTAAACACGTAAAAAGTGGTAAGAAAGATTTATTTAGGAAAGCTGATTTATAGTTTTTTGAGTATTATAAAATCCATTATCTGAAATGTTACTTTAAAAAAAACACTGACATAACTGAATTTGACTGGGTTCTAAGATATAAGAAGAGTACCCTTTGAAAACTCAAAAGGTACTACTTAAGTAGTTCTGAAAACTTGGGTATATGAACCTGTTGCAAGTAACCATAATTCCAAACAGCCATTATCAATTCGATAAATAAGTAACCAATCATTTTCAATAGGCAATTTTCGTAACCCTTTTTTATTTCCTTTTAAGGCATGGTCTTTATAGTTATGTGCCAGTTACTCTGTATCTTGACTAAGCAACAAGCCAGGAACTACCTCAAATTTATCCATATCATACTGTTTTTTCTTTAAAGCTTTATAGTTTCGTTCAAATGTGGGAACTGTTTTAATCTTCATTGTTTAATTCTTTCATTAGCTCTTGTTTATTATTAAACGTCTTGTAATTACCATTTTCAATTTCTTTCAGTGCTTGAGATAGATCGTCTTGACCTAGAGAAAGTGTGAATGGAATCGCTTGCTCCTTAACAACCTTAGTTAAATAAATTTTGATTCCTGTAGAGAGATCCATGCCAATATCATTCTAAAAAATAAACGTGTTTCGCATAACATAGAGAATCAAGTCAACGTTATATTTTATTCCACTTAAGCATTATTTCTAAAATAAAAAAACGACGAATCATTTATCCGTCGTTTTAGCGTTATATAAGCACCGTTTCAATCTATTCTTGATCGTATAACCAATAAAACGATAACTTATTGCCATCTGGATCAGAGAAATCAACGTATCGAATGATACCTGGTACATCCTCAATCACCTCATCAACAATTACACCAAGTTTTTTTAAACGTTCAAATTCTGTGTCTAAATCTTCCACTTCTAAACGTAAACCGTTCTCTGAAACATTAATTTTTTCTTCGAAAAGTTGAATCCAAACAGAACCAATTGGATACTCAATAACGCCTTCAACAGGGTTAATTTTCTCATCACTCATAAGAAGTCTTTCATACCAACTTGCAGCCTCCTCCAAATTACTTACTGGTAGACCTACAGTGATACTCTTTACATTTAAACTCATAACTATTTCCTCCATTTCATTAACTTACAGTTATTTTATCATTTCACGGTCAGATAATATTATCCTAGATTGTGTTCTTTAAACGGGAGATTAAAAGTTTTCCCACATTCACTAATATGGGTGGGTCTTCTGGTATTGGTTCTCTCAGCTTAATCGTGTAATGATTGCCAGAACAGTTTGGAAAAGATAACCTGTCATCTTCTTTCCCCCTCAAACTATTGCCTAAGTTAAAGTAAGATAGAATATTATTGGAATGGCTTATCCCACAAGCTAATAAATAATAGTCTCCACTTGGAATATTTTTCAATTTATTTCCGATTAAATTTTTAGTCGCTAATCCAGATATCGGCATATGATTCGGGATAAGTGTACGGAAAAGTCCAATAAATATAATCCCCATCTCAAATCCATCCGGTACTTCAATCGTTACGGTGCAAAAAGACTGACTCTTTTCTTCAAAATGCGCTATCGACTGATCCTGATCATCCGTTTCAAAACGTTTAACATCATAAAAAATTTCACTCATTTCAGTTTTGTACTCTTTAGGTGAACTACCTGTATATTTTTTAAACGTATTCGTGAAACTACCGCTGCTTTCAAAACCTGAACGTTCTTGTAGATCGAGTATTCGTTTTTCTTCATCAAGTTCAAAGATTGCCTTTTCAACTTTTGAACTAGAGAGAAGTTCAACAACACTGAATCCATTTATTTCTTTAAATTTCCGACTAAAGTGATGTTTATCATAACCAAAGTGAACGGCAATTTCCTCACTGGTCATTTTTCTACTAACAGCTTCTTCTGAAATGAAAGAAAGAATTTCAGGCATTTTCGTTTTCATGTTTGTTCCTCCTTTAAAGAAAAAGCTTTGAGAAGTCCTATAAATAAGGGGTTTCAAAACTTGTGGTGTCATGCCCACTCGATAAAATAATAGAAGCTTGAAACCACTGGGGTAAAGGGATTTTAGCTAATTCAGCTATTCTGTTAAACGGTACTTTCCTAAATCGTCAATAGTAGGAATATTTTTAATCTTTGAATTAGGAGAAGTGTAAAGATTTTCGGTATCTATATAGTTATAAGAGTTAGTTATGAGTTAATTTTCTAAGACAAAAGAAAGAATATCATTTCTGCTTTTCTTGCCATCATGAATGTCTTTTAGAAGCTGAACCATGTCTTTTGTTGGCTCGAATCCCTCGTACATACTTGAACCTAAAGAGTTCTTCATTATGGTATATTCTTTTTTTGTTTGAAATTGTACACCTTGAATGGATAATTCTTGTTCATTTAGTTTAATTTGAAATGCCATAATAACCCCTCCTTGTGTTTGGTCATTATACTATGTTTTTTAACTGTTTTCAAAAAGTGGGAAAGTAGTTTGGTAAGTTGCTGAGAGTGTTTAAATCTATTGTTCATCAATATTAGTTCGGCTAATACTGATGAACTTTAAAATCCCATTTTGCGGCTAGGATTTTAAATCAAAATATTTTTGAGTTTCTTGATCTAATGTTTTTAGTATCCGTTCATGCTCATAGAAGAGGTTATCGGGAATAGAATGATTATGGGTGTTGTTTTTTAGTGAACTGAATGTTT
>NZ_JXLC01000014.1:0-101144 GCF_001886225.1 Enterococcus silesiacus
TAAGTATCACAGTAATAAACAAAGAAAAAGTTGTTACGGGTTCACTTGAAGTAATCAAAGAAGATGAATCGGGCAAGCAACTCTTAGCAGGAGCAGAGTTTGAAGTTCGTGATGCCAATGGCAAGGTTGTTGGGAATATGACAACAGATGAAAACGGAATGGCTACGTTGAAAGATCTGCCTCTTGGTACCTATCAATTGATTGAAACAAAAGCCCCAGAAGGCTATGAACTAGATACAACACCTAAAACGATTGTTATTTCCAAAGATGATCCAAATGGTGTGGTTAGCATAACTGTTACGAATAAGCTGGAAAAAACAACAGGAGATCTTGAAGTAGTGAAGAAAGACGAAACTGGCGCTTTCTTAGCTGGAGCTGAATTTGATGTCTATAACTCAGAAGATCAACTAGTTGGAAAAATCACAACAGCAGCAAATGGCATTGGTCAATTAACTGATTTACCCTATGGTACTTATAAATTGATCGAGACAAAGGCCCCAGAAGGCTATGAATTAGATACTACACCAAAATTTATTACCTTATCTAAAACGGATCCCAATGGCAAAGCTTCAATCGATGTAATTAATAAAGAAATAGAGCTGCCTGCGACAGGATCTTTAAAAGTCATTAAATATGTGAAAGATTCAGATCCAATCATCTATTTACCAGAAGCTGTGTTTGAGGTGTATGACAGCAATACTCAGCTAATAGGTACGTATACGACAGACAGCAATGGAGAAATTCTTTTAACTGATTTACAACCTGGCAAATACTATGTAATCGAAATCGAAGCACCGCCTGGCTACGAACAAGATTCAACTTTCTATGAAGTATCGGTTGAATCAGGAAAAGTAGCCGAAGTTAGACATGCAAATATCAAAAAAGAAAACTTGGGCAGTTTAAAAATCACGAAATATGCAAAAGACGAAGATGGTTTTGAAACGACCAATGTCTTACCAAATGCTGAATTTGAAGTAACTGATTCAGCAGGGAATGTTCATAAAGGAACTACAGATACCCAGGGTGAATTATTCTTCCCAGATCTACCTGTTGGTGAAGTGACGATTACTGAAACAAAAGCCCCAGACGGCTATGAAATTGATGCAGCAGTTCAAAACAAAACAATTGTTGCAGAAACAATTACAGAAGCAGTCTTTTATAATAAACCAAAACAAGAGCAAGGCCGTGCCTTAGTTTATCTTTCAAGTAGTGATACAAAACAAGTCTTAAAAGGTTTGGAATACACTATTACGAGCACTAAAGGAGCCGCTTTTGAAACGACAGTTGTGACGAATGCCTTTGGTCAAATCAGCATCTATTTATTACCAGGAGAGTATACGATTGAACCTGCTGAAAAAGGCTACAGAACTACTGCTAAACCAACAAGCTTCAAGATCGAAGCAAACAAATTCACTATTATTAAATTAGAAATCTAAGCGAATGAAGTGAAAAGAAAAATTGTTTTGAAATAGATTATTTAATGAATGATCTATTTTAAATAAATGGGAATAAAAGTGCACATTTTATTGTCGAAAAAATCATTTAGGAGGAAAACACACTATGAACAAACAAGCTGAACAAAAAGTTGGGAAATCTTTTGAGGAATTAACACCAGAAGAAATGAATAAAGTACAAGGAAGCTATGGTTGGAGCTGGTCTTCATCATCATCTTCATCATCATCAAGTAGCTGTTACTCTACAAGATGTAGCTATAGCTGCTGCTCTTCAAGATGTTGCGGTTGGTAATCTAAAATAAGCGAGTTGCTAGACGAGTTCCTCTTGATAGGAAACTTGTCTAGCACTTGTTTTTAATCACAGAAATTTTACATAAATAAACGTATAAAAGGAGCTTGACATGAGTTTTAAAAATTTGGCAAAGGCGACATCAATCCGACAACGATATGATATTTTAAAAGAATATTACTCCAAAAACCGTATAACTTATGCTGATGATCAACTTGAAAATTATAAAAAATGGCGTAAACGTCCCACAACTGTGACGGATGAACGCTTTAAAGAGATTTTGGATTCATTAAAGTTGACAGAAGAAGGATTTGACTTAGCAATCAAAGAATTGACGTCCGATGAAAAAGAGTATATTGCAACAGCAATTTCCGAAGAGCAATGGATGAAAACGACGAAAGTGATCTTATCGCAAGAAGATCACTTAGTTGCGGATGTTTTTGATGAAAGCAAAGCGAATTTCACCTATGCCTTACGTTTGCATATTGATTATTTAGAAAAACAATTAGAGCAAATCATTGCAGAGTTTCCAACTATTATAATCCAGATAACGGCGATGACAGAATATTTAGGTGAAGTGATCAATCGTTTTATGGATATCGGATTGCGGACATTTGTTTATGATTTGCATGTAGAAAAAGAAAAACTGCCTTTCTCAGAATCACTAGATGAGAAAGAAGGCTTTCGTCAATACTTAATAACACGCTTTGATTCACAAGAGAAGCTAGTGTCATTTTTCGATCAATACCCAGTATTGACTAGACTTTATGCTGAAACAGTCGATTTTCAGCTAGCAAACTTTCGTGAGTTGCTTCAAGCACTTGCTGAAAGTGAAACGGAACTCAACAAAGTTTTTCAAGTAGCGAAGCCAATTTGTTTGACGGGCTTAAAGATGGGCGCAGGAGATTCTCATGATAAAGGCAAATCAGTAGCGATTTTAACCTTAAGTGACGAGATCAATGTCGTATTTAAACCAAAAAATTTAGTGATTGGAGCACGTTTTGACCAATTTATTCAAGAAATCAATGCAATGAATCCAATCTTTGACTTTTATTTGACAACAAAAATCGTTAAGGAAAAGTATACGTTTGAAGAATGCTTGATTTATTCTGAATGTTTATCACAAGAAGATGTCAATCATTACTATCGTCAGTTTGGCCAAACGATCGCATTAGTTTATTTGTTGAATGGTAATGATTTTCACTTAGAAAATGTGTTGGCTTTTGGAAAATATCCTGTTTTGATTGATTTAGAAACAATTATTCAAAATCATTTTCCAATGCCGGACGGCGAAAATGCGATCGTTAAGGTGATCCAGGAAAATGGTGAATCCGTCGTCATGAGTGGTTTAGTGCCAATTTACTTGTTTGAAGAACGGGCGGAAGCCGATGTTGAAGGAACAACCAAGGGGATCCAGCTAAGTGCGCTTAGCGGTGGCGAGCAAAAATTACCTTATAAAGTGTTGAAGCTCATCAACTTTGATTCGATCAATATGCAATTTAAATATCAAGAGCACATTACAGATGCAGCAGAAAACATTCCGATGTTTAATGGTGAAAAGGTTGATTTTGTCCCATATATTGACACGATCATCGCAGGTTTTAAAGAATTTTCAGCGTTTGCTATGCAAAACAGAGAAACATTAGCGTTTTTAGCGGAAAAGACCTTTTCAGATTGTCTCGTCCGCAACGTGATAAAAACAACCCAAAGCTATGGTGATCTATTGGATTACTCAACACATCCTAGTTGTATGGTCGATTATATCGAGCGGGAAAAACTATTTGAAAATTTATGGATGCATGGCTATTCTAATTCAGAACCTGTGCCTTATGAAGTAAGGGATATGCTGCAGCATGATGTACCGATTTTCTTTAATCCGACAAGTACAAAAGCTTTAATGGCTAGTCAAGGCGAGATAATCACCAGAATGTATCAAGAAACGGCGATTGACCTTGAGGTTTTGCGATTGAAGAATTTTTCAAAAGAAGAAGAAGAACAGCAACTGGATTATCTGAAAACGTCATTTGGTTTATATCACTCAACAGATTTGCAAGAAAAAACAATTCCGTTAAAAGAGCAAGTCCCTCAAGTGAGCTTCTTAGATGGCGCTGTAGCTGTGGGAGAAGCAGTACTTGAAGCTGCCTTTATTGGGGAAGATTCGATTGCTTGGAAGGATATTGAAGAAACCTCTCCTGATAATTATGTTGTGAATGTCATGAATGAAAACTTTTATGACGGTATTACGGGAATGTATTTGTATTTTAGTGAGTTATATCATATTACTGGGGATAAACAATTTCAAAAACCTTATGAGCTGGCAGAAGCCTTAGTCTTGAAGCTTGAAGCAGACTATGTGGATAGTATTTCAGCATTTTATGGCTCCTTTGCAGCGGTTTATCCACTGCTATATACCTATAAATATAATCATGATCCCAAGTTATTAACAGCAGCCGAATCCATTGCAGAAAAATACATGGGCCGATATGAGCAAGAAACCATAGAAAGCTATGATTGGAATGGCGGGACGGCTTCAATCGTGAAAGTCTTTATCCATCTGTATCAGTTGACGGATAAAACGGATTATCTGACTTTTGCTAAACAGTTATTAGTCGATTTAGATCTTGAAAAGATCACTCAAGGCGGTTTTGCACATGGTTATTCAGGTGTGATTCATGGTGCAAATAGTTTATTCAAAATTGAGAAAGATCCCGAAATCAAGCAGCTGATCAAAACCTGCTTAGTAAAAGAAAGAACAACGTTCGATCCTAGTCAAAATGGTTGGTTAGACCTGCGTCCGATGATTCCAATGGTCAATGATTTATGGTGTTATGGATCAACAGGGATTGGTTTGGCTTATTTGGATCTATTGAATAGTGGGTTTGAAGATCCGCGATTAGCTGAAGAAGTGCAAATTGCAGCACAACGATTGATCAATCAGGAAAAAAGAGATGATTGTTTATGCCACGGAAATTTTGGAGATTTGGAATTCTTGATTGAATACAGAAAAACGACTTTAGCCACTAAAGAACAAAAAGAGCAGATTCAAGCAAAAGTTCAAAAAGCCTATCAGAAGATTATTGAAGGTAACTATACCTTTGAAGGACTGCCAACCATTCCTAAATATGGTTTGTTTACAGGCTTATCTGGTATCGGTCATCAGCTTATCCGCATTCATGATGCAAACCAAGCAGCAGATTTATTAACGTTGGCGCTACCAGAAGAGTAAGGGGGGATACTATTGACAAAGAAAGTACCATTCACTGAACAAAGTGAGCATAGTGAATGCGGACTAGCTTGTACAACGATGGTCTTGAACTATTATGATGACAATGTCACGCTGAATCACCTGCGCGATGTCTATGGCGTACCTAAAGGAGGCAATACGCTGACGAATCTAAATCAAATCTTAACGGATCGTGGCATCGAAACGAAAGCTATTCGAGTCTTGGACTTAGATATTTTAGAGGAACTGACCACGCCGACGATTTGTTTTTGGGAAGAACGTCATTATATCGTTCTAGAAAGACTAACCGCTAAAGAAGCAACTATTCTTGATCCTGCAAGCGGTCGGAAAAAAATAAAAAGAGCCGAGTTTGAAGCTAGTTTTTCAAATATTGCGCTGATTTTAACAGATGTCGATGTTACGATCACGCAAAGAAAGAAAAAAAAGAATGCCACTTGGTCGATTCTAAAAGAGATTTTAAACAATCAAAGAGCGAAGGTAGCCATGTTTATTGCTTTAACTCTTTTAATCCAAATGGTGACAATCGCTATTCCAAGATTGACACAAACGATTATTGATAATTCTGCTGTTGCTGTGACAAATATCGTTCAAATTGGGTCAACGATCGTGATTCTTTTTATTGCCTATTATTTGCTACAGGTGGCTAGAGGACTTGTGTTGATTGTACTGGAAAACTTGTTTGATTTAACACTGATGAAGGTCTTCATGAAAAAAATCATTCATTTACCACTGCGCTTTTTTGTTAATCGTTCAACGGGTGATTTGATTTTTCGAGCGAACCTGAGTGTAATCATTCAACAAATTATGAGTCAACGAATGTTGACGATTTCAGTCGATTTTCTCTTCGTGTTTATCTATTTGATTTTAATGGTCAACTTGTCACTGAAATTAACGCTGATTGCTATTTTTGGGGCATTTACGATGGGAGCCATATCAGTCGTCAACTCCAAACGAGTGCAAAGTATCACCAACAAAGAATTGATTGCTCAATCAAAGGTTCAGCGCATTTTGGTGGAATTATTTGAAGGAATGGAGACGGTGAAATCATCTGGCTCTGAGCAGCAATTTTATACAAAATGGCGCAACGAGTTCAAAAATCAAATCATGTTGCGGGCAGAGAAAAATCGGTTTTCTACTTGGGTCAGAACGATTCAAACGTCGATCCAATTTATTTTACCGATTGTGTTGATTTATGTAGGGCTATTTCAAGTGACACAAGGACAAGTGACTTTAGGCGAGCTAATTAGTTTTAATGCTTTATCAGGCGCTTTTATTGCACCAATCGTAACAGTTTTTGATTCCTATACTGAGTTCTTGTTACTACGTTCTTATTTTGGCAAGCTAAATGAAATTTTAGAAGCGAAAGACAATCCACGACTAGCGATCGAAGGAAAAAAAATCTCAGGAATCGATTCAGTAAACGTTGAGGATGTGTCATTTAAATACAGCTATTTTGAAGAAGAGATTCTTCATTCTGTTTCATTTCAAATCGAGCGTGGGGATAAAGTAGCAATTGTTGGTAAGAGTGGTTCAGGTAAGAGTACCTTACTGAAATTGTTGGCAGGCTTATACGATACGACTTCAGGACAGATTAAATTCAATGATGTTGATTTAAAGCAAATCGATGACGCCTCGCTGAAAAACAGTATCAGTATCGTCAATCAGAAGCCGACGATTTTTAATGCTTCTCTCTATGAAAATATTGTATTGAATCAGACCGAAGCGCCCGAAGGACGAGTAGAACAAGCGATTTTTGATTCACGAGTAGATGAAATCATTATGAACTTACCTTTAGGGCTAGAAACCCAAATTTCAGAAGGCGGGATGAACCTATCCGGCGGCCAAATGCAGCGGATTTCGATTGCTCGGGCATTGGTCAAAGAAACTAGTCTATTATTGATGGATGAGCCGACCAGTTCGTTAGATAATATTTCAGAAAACTTCATCATGAATCGTTTAAAGACCTATGACTTTACTTGTATTATTGTGGCCCATCGTTTGAATACAATTAAACACTTCGATCGTATTTTGGTAATGGATCAAGGTAGGATTGTTGAAGAAGGGACGCATAAAGAGTTATTAGCACTAGAAGGATATTATCATTCGATCTATTTCGATCCGATGAATGTCACCGAATAAATGAGAAATAGACGATAGATTACAGGTTTTGGAGGAACTCTAAGGGGGAAAATAGAATGGCAGTTATTGGTTATATGCGTGTCAGCACACATTATCAAAAGTTTGATTCTCAACAACAAGCATTGGAAGATTATGGTGTTGATAAAATTTTCAAAGAATATGAAAGTGGACGTAAAAGTTTTCGCAATGAACTGAATAAGGCACTGAATATTTTGCAGCCGGGAGATACGTTTGTTATTTTTAAATTAGACCGCTTAGCTAGAGGAACTAAACAATTATTGGTTTTATTAGAGCGCTTCAACGAACAAAATATCAATTTCGTTAGTATTGAAAATAATATTGACACCTCAACACCGATGGGACGCTTCTTCTTTACGATTATGGGTGCTTTTGCAGAAATGGAGGCTGAACTGATACGTGAGCGGGTACTGGCAGGTTTGAGTGCAGCTAAAAAAAATGGTGTCGTTCTAGGTCGTCCACCACTTGTTAATCAGGTCAATGAAGCACTTGAGCTTTACCACAATACGGACATTTCAACAGAAGAAATTTCAAAGCGTTGCGGTATTTCTATCTCGACAATCTATCATCATTTGAGAAAAGAGGGCGTCTACCGAACCAAAAAGACAACTGACGTTTCAAAAAGCGGGAAGGTATTGGTAGGTAGTGTGAAAGAGAAATAAAGCAACATGAGCAGGGAAATATAAAGAGACAGAAAAAAGCTGAAATAAGAGCGTAAAACGCTTCTATTTCAGCTTTATTTAATTATTGTAAAATTCGTGCATAACGAGTAGCAAATTCGTTATTGTAAGGCACGCCAGTTACATTAGTCCCAACGTCCCAGTTAGCAGACCAAGTCATCAATCCTTTGATTGGATTACCATCTTTAGCTAGCTGATCAAGTGCTTTGTAAACAGCCGTAGGATCGATCACATAACCGCTGCCGGCACCGTCAACATTAGCAGGAAGACCTAAAACAAGTTTGTCGCTTGGAATCTTCAAGAATGTCCGCGTGCCATGGATCATTGAATCTGACATATAATAAAGAAACTCGTATTTCAAAGCATCATTACTTTGAGGAATCCATTTATTGATTTCATCCACCCAAACACCATCGCCGCCTTGATTATATAACTGTGGGGCAATGTAATCATAGTAACCATTTAAGGAAGTAATGTATTTTTCATAAGCTCCACCTGGTTTTAAATAAGGAAATTCCGGTGCCATCGTAATAATGAAATTTTTTCCTTGTGTTCTATAGTACTCCTTGACAATTTTCAAAGCTGCCGGGATGACGGTTTGGTTATCGCCAGCTGTAATTGCTGACTGCTCTAAATCGATATCCAATCCATCAAATCCATAGGTTTCCACTTGTCGAATAATTTCATTAGCGAAAGCTTGTTCATCACCAGTTTTTAATTGAATATGCGCATCTGCTCCCCCTAATGCAAGCAAAACGGCACGTCCTTGACCGTTAAGGACTGCGACATCCTGACGAAAGGCGGCGTCTGTTTTGTTATAAGGTGCAAATGTTGGAATTCGACTGGCACCGTCGCTTTTCATGAATGAAACTGGCACCACATTATAGGCTTTATTCACTTCTGCTAATGAAATGTTGGCAGAAGTTCCTTGTTTATAGCCATCACGACCTTTAGAAGCCCAATTATGCCAATAGCCGACAAGGACTTTTTTATTTGCTACACTAACCATTTCACTGGCAGAATCCGCAGCTTCAACGGGGGTTGATACTAACAAGTTGCCTGTTAGTATACCTGAGACGATTAAAAAGGCAGGAATAAATTGTTTGAATTTCATAAGCACGGCTCCTTTGGGTTTGTTTTATTCCTTATTTTACGTTGACATCGATTGCTTGATAGAACGCATTGGTTGTATCATAAACATTCCAAACAGCGTAGATCACATGATAGCCTATACGATCGCTTGGAACAGTGATTGTATGGTTGACAGAAGCTTCTGGGATCGCTGCTTTGTCGTCAACACGTCCAATTAAGTCAAAATTTTTGATATCTAAAGGTTGATTTTGATTCCAACCTTGTTTTGTCATATAGTAATCCCATGTAGACGTTCTGTGACGCGCAGTCAAGGTCCAATTGATTGCAAGAGGGCCGGTTGTAATATCTGATTTATACCAGCGATCTGTTGTCTGAACATCTAATGGTTCAAACCCGCTAACACCTGCACTGGCTAATTTTCCTGGTGTAAAAATATTTTTAGTTGCTTCGATACTTTGAGGTTCCCACTCCGCACGACCAACATTTTTATTTATTTTTCCACCTTGAGTGCTCCCAAAATAGGCACGACTTCCAGGTGATGAAACATATCCGTGGGCATGGGTGACAGTGGTTGAAAGAGATAAACCTCCTGCTAATAAACCAAGTGTAAGGACTGCTTTGAGCATTGTGTTTTTCATTGTGATTCCTCCTAAAAGTATTTTTGTAGCGCTTACAATGGTAAATGTAACATGTCGTTTTATATTATTCAAATGATACGCAATTATTTTTATTGTGATAAAACAGTGAGGGGTTCTGTGGAGAAGCTCTTTTTTAAAAGGGTCCTTATTTGTAACGAATGGGTGCGTTTTAAAAAAAACTCCGTCAGTAGGCTTACATGTCCAACTGGCGGAGTGTTGATCAGATTTTTTTTAACGAACTAATGTTTTTTCATCGTTTGCAATCACTGACAGCAAGGAGTGATTTTCATTAAAAGCAGCAAAGACCTTCGCACTTTTAAAATCAGGTGCTGACAAATCTGGAGATTTCATAAAGTCATTAAATGCTGCTTCATAGGCTAAAAGATCAAGCATATATAACGATTGATAGGTTCGGTTTAAAGCCATTCCTCCTGTCGCTAAATCATAAGCTGCATCATACTGTTTGATCAATGAATAAAATTTAGCTGTATTAAAGAATATTTTCGTTGCTTCGATAGGCATTTTGATGGTCATTTTATTGAGCATATCGATCGATTTTTCATAATAAACTTGTGCTTTAGCCAATTCGTTAGCCATTTCGTAGACAATCCCAAGGCTATTAACGGAAAGAATCGCATAAATCGAATTAGGATCACCAAGTTCATCAGCACGATAGAAATAAAATAAGCTATCTGTTGTATTGTTGTAGCCCAACAAATTTGTAATACCCATAAAATATAGCCAGCGAACTTCTAACTCTTTGTTTTGAAAATCAGCAGGATTGATCGATGTTGCTTGTAAAAGTGAATGAGCTTCTTTATGTTTAAATGTATTACACAAATCTTCTACGTGATTCAATAATGAAGTTAGTTTTTTTTCATCATTATCATCTAATACACTCTCAAGACTTAAGTTTAATCTCTTACAGATTGCGTCAAGGATCTCAAGACTGTCACAAACATTTTTATTTTCTATATTACTAACAGTTCCTTGTGTACAAATTCCAGCGGCTAAAGTAACCTGCGACAATTTTTTTTGTTTTCTTACTGAACGGATGATGTCTCCTTTGATTCTCATATTTTTCCCCTCTATGTTTATGCATTATAGTTCTAGTTTTATATAATAGTATGGTATTATCCCTTTAGAATCAACTAATTTTTTGGAGGGATAAGCATGTTAACATTTTTGGATCTATTGTGTGAAGTACTTGGTTACGGCAATACAGGTCACGTGTAGTGTGAAAAAATTAGTTATTAGGGATTTTTTTGAAACAATTAGTTAGAACCGAAAACTTTTTAAAATGGAAGTATTTTTTATTCTGTTTTAAAAAGTTTTTTTTATTTTTTTGCAAAAAAAATTTATATGAATGCAAAGAAAGAGTTATTTACAAAAGATGTAAAAGTTACCACTTCTGTAAATTGTACAAATCTTGTCTACATTATGAGGCAAATGCTGTGATATTCTATTTTTGTAATCGATTACAAAAAATAGAGGAGAAAAATGAATGAATAAAATTGAAGAAATAATTAATAACCGATTGATGCCCATCGCAATAAAAATTCAAAATAATAAATACATGAGCGCCATTTCTGACGGTTTCTCAATGATTTTACCAATCACGATGCTGGGAGCTATTTTTACGTTGTTATCCAGTATGCAATTTGAGTGGTATCAGAAGTTCTTAGAAGTGACACACTTAGCTACTATTTTAGGCTATACATCAAAAGTCACAACCGATTTGATAGCACTATATGTGGTTTGCGCTATAGCCTACAATTTAACAATAAAATTAGGCTTTAAAAAAGATGCCTTCTTTTCAGCGCTAATATCATTAGTTCTATTTTTCCTTTTGTTGCCAGCTGGAGTAGCGCATCAATTAGAATCAGGCGAGATCATTTCGGTTTCTAATGCTCTAGGAACAGAATATTTAGGGGCAAAAGGAATGTTTATGGGGATTCTTTTAGGAATCATTATTCCCATTATCTATTGTGCCGTGGTTAAACGAGGAATTATTATTAAAATGCCGGAAAGTGTTCCACCAACGATTGCAAAATCGTTTGCTTCTATTGCACCAGCTTTTATTCTGACAGGTATTTTCTCCTGTGTTCGTTTTGGCTTTGAAATGACTTCATATGGGGATGCCAATAACTTTATTTACACTATTTTAGGTGGACCATTACAATCATTAGGAAATAGTCCATGGTCATTTATCATTTTAATTATTGTGGCTCAACTCTTATGGTTCTTTGGAATCCATGGGTATATGATCATTCGACCTATTTTACAAACGGTTTTTATTCCGTTAAGTTTGATGAATCTAACTGCTTTTGAAGCAGGTGAACAGTTACCAAATGCAATCACATATCAACATTACGGTACCTATGCCAATTTAGGTGGGTCCGGTGCATTATTAGGATTGGCAATTCTGATGGCTTTCACAGCCAAAAGCGATCGTTATAAAAAACTAGGAAGAATGGCACTACCAGCCACATTTTTTGGCATCAATGAACCAGTTATTTTCGGAATTCCGATGGTTTTGAATACGATTTTTTTTATTCCTTTTGTTTTAGGGCCAATCATAATGTTTGTGATCCCTTATTTATTGCAAGTATTTCATGTGATCGAAACATTAAGAGGCATTCAGCTGCCACTTGGAACACCGGCTTTAGCATACGGCTGGTTAGAAGGCGGTTTGCCGATTTTAATTGTGCAGGCTGTACTGATTGTTGTTCAAATTATTTTATGGTTTCCATTTTTTAAAGCTGCAGATAAGCAAGCGATGGTTGAGGAAAAACAAATGGAGATAGAAATAGAAGAAGAAACGGAAAAAGTGAGGGATTCAGTTGCAGAAGTTTAAAGAAGACTTTTTATGGGGCGGCGCATTAGCTGCTAATCAATCAGAAGGAGCTTATTTAGAAAATGGAAAAGGGCAATCGATTATTGATATTTTGCCAGTAGGAGCTGAACGGAAGCGCGGCTTAAAAGATCCTAGTAGTGTTATGGAACAAACATTCGATTATTATCCAAGTCATCAATCAATTGACTTTTATCATCGTTACAAAGAAGATATTCGTTTATTGGCTGAATTAGGCATCAAATGTTTACGCACATCGATCAGTTGGCCGAGGATTTTCCCAAATGGCGATGAGGCAGAGCCAAATGAGGCGGGATTGGCATTTTATGATGCAGTCTTTGAAGAATGTTTAAAATATGATATTGAGCTGCTTGTAACGATCAATCACTTTGATACGCCATTGAACTTAGCTCAAAAATATGGTGGCTGGCAAAATAAGCAACTAATTTTATTTTATAAAAGATATTGCAAGGTTATTTTTGAACGATTCCATAAAAAAGTCAGGTATTGGATCACATTCAATGAAATCAATATGATTTTACGTAATCCATTTTTAGCAGGCGGAATTGTAAAAAGTGGTAAAAAGCTGGACAAAGGGACGATTTTCCAGGCGGCACATCACCAATTACTTGCCTCTGCTGAAGCAACAAAACTAGCAAAAGAACTCAATCCGAATATGCAAATTGGTTGCATGTTGGCAGCAGGCAGCGTGTATCCGTATACGTGTAATCCCAAAGATATTCAAGCAGCTATAGAGCGAAGTAGAGAGCAGTATTTTTTTATTGATGTTCAGGTCAATGGACGTTATCCTTATTTTGCACAACGTTATTTTGAAGAACAGGACATTCAATTGACGGTTTCAAAAGATGAGGCCGCGCTCCTAGCTGAAAATACGGTAGATTTTGTAGCATTTAGTTATTATACTAGTCGTTTGGAAACGGTAGATAGTGAATTAAGAAAGAATCTTATCGAAGGCAATGCGATGGCAAGTGTTAGAAATCCTTATTTAAAAGATGCCGGTTGGGGTAGACAAATCGATCCATTAGGATTTAGGATTACCATCAATGAAATCTACCAACGCTATCAACTCCCATTATTTGTTGTTGAAAATGGTTTAGGCGTGGAAGATGAGTTGGTTGAGGGAGCTATTCATGACCCTTATCGTATTGAGTACTTTCGCAGCCATATTGAGCAGATGGCTGAAGCAGTAAAAGACGGGGTGGATTTGATCGGTTATACGACTTGGGGGTGCATTGATTTGATCAGTGCAGGTACAGGAGAAATGAAAAAACGTTATGGCTTTGTTTATGTCGATTTAGATAATGAAGGAAATGGCAGCCGTCAACGGTATAAAAAAGATAGCTTCGCTTGGTATCAAAAAGTGATTGCGACCAATGCCACATTTTTATAAAAATCTTAAAGCAGCTGGATTATAGTAGAATTTTATGATCGATTCTACTATAATCCAGCTTATTTTTTATTCAAAAAAAATTAGGAATAAAGTTGGTAATAACGAGAATAGAGAATGTCAATTAATAATTGGGCTTGGTATGGAGCTGCTTTTTTGATTGAACTTTGTCCAAGGGAAAGTACTTCATCAAAAATATTCGCTATTTTCATTTGAACATTTTGGGTAATCAGCACTGTGTAGTTATCGTTTGAAGACATGTCAAACAAAAGATCACTAAACTTGATAAAGTAGTTGCCATCAGTTGAAAGAATAATCACTAGACTATTTTTTGTCATTTGTTGAAATGCCTTACGTTGATCCATTCGACCATTAAAATAAGTAACGTATTTTCCGCAAGAAAATAATAGATATTGAAATTGTTCCAATAATAACCCAGAAGAATGCGTACCAAAAAAATAGACATCTTCTGTATCGTGGATTCGTTGACAGAGTGCATCGATCTGATTTAAATCCAGATGGCTTTCTAACGATTGCAGTGAGGTAGAGATGTGCTTAATATATTTAGTGAGTGTTTGCTCATTAGTGGTTCCATCAATCGTTAATTCAAAATTATTTTTATTGATAAATTTTTTAGTATCCAGCTGATAATCAAGGAATGCTTGTTTCATGTCAGAAAATTTTGAGTACCCTAATTTTTTAGAAAACCTGCTGATACTAGCTGTGGAGGTAAAGCATTCAGCTGCTAATGACTCAATCGTGATACTTGGTGCATCGTGCCCCACTTTTTTTAACAAGATTCGTGCAATCGTGGTATTGATATTTCCTTCAGTCGTTGAAATAACGAGATCCTGAAGTTTCCCTACAATACTTGTTTTTTCCATTGTTACCTCCCAAATAAGTATGATTATCCAAAGTATAACAGAAAAAAAGGGACAATGAATACGATTTCTTAGTATGATGAAACAATCTTGAATTTTTACGATAACCGTGACAGATCGATTAGTAGATACTTGTTTTCATCTAGCTATCTTGTGTTATAATTTAACTAGTTTTACAAGACAAAAAGGAGGAGATCCAGTGGCAAAAAAATTTACGACCCCTTATGAAGTAGCTTATTATGATGGCGATATTACGAGAAAAATGACGATTCCGTCAATGCTAGCCGTTGTGATCAAAACATCCGAAGAACAAAGCGATGCCTTAGATCGAGGAAGTGACTTTGTTGCATCATTTGGACTTGGCTGGGTCATTACCAACTATGAAATCCATATCACGCGTTTACCTAAAGTTGGAGAAAAACTTGCTGTAACAACTCAAGCGATTGCTTACAATAAATATTTTTGTTATCGTAACTTTTGGATTCATGATGAAGCAGGGAATGAATGCGTATTGATCAAGTCAACCTTTGTGTTGATGGATACAGTCAATCGCAAAATGAGTAGCGTCTTACCTGAAATCATCGAACCGTATGAAAGTGAAAAAATCAAGAAAATTTATCGTAGTGAAAAGATCGAAAAAGTAGAAAATGGAACGTTTTCACCATATCGTGTACGTTATTTTGATATTGACGGTAATCAACATGTAAATAATGCGATTTATTTCAACTGGTTGCTGGATGTATTAGGATACGATTTTCTAAGTACCAATGAACCAACCTATATCAATGTCAAATTTGATAAAGAAGTCGAATATGGCCAAGTTGTAGAAAGTCATTATGAAACCCTAGATACAGATGAGGGGAAAACAACCAGACACGAAATTCGGATTGATGGTCAAACCTACTGTGAAGCGAATATGAAATGGAAAGAAAGTAAATAAAATCATAAAACTAGGTCATTTTTTGACTGAGACAACTTTTTGTTTTGTCTTGGTCTTTTTTAGTATAAAATAAACAGATAGAGTAACGAATGTAACATTTATACAGAATAACTTGAATAAGCAAGGAAAGGACATTAGTTCTATGATACGATTAGGTTTGACTTCTTTTAATGAACATGATAAATTAACCGGAAAAAAGCGTTCAACTTTATATGAATATGCAGGCTATTTACCTCTGGTCGAGATGGATACAGCCTATTACGGCGTTCCAAAACAAGAGTCTGTTAGGGAATGGACAAAATCAGTTCCTGAAAATTTTCGTTTTGTCATGAAAGTCTACAGTGGAATCAGTTGTCAAGGGGAATGGCAGCAGTATTATCAAAATGAAGAAGAAATGGTTGAAGCCTTTCTAACAAGCATGGCTCCCATGGTTGAAAGCGGCAAACTTTTTGCCTTCCTCATTCAATTTTCAGGCACCTTTGGCTGTACGAAGGAAAATGTGCACTATCTAGAAAAAATTCGCCGTTGGTTTGCGGGCTTTCCAATTGCAATAGAATTGCGCAATGGCTCATGGTATACGGCCAAATATATTAAACAAACGCTATCGTTTATGAAGCATAATGAATTTTCACTGGTTGCAGTTGATGAGCCGCAGATTCCTACTAATCCAGTTCCTTTTTTCCCTTACGTGACAAATAATCAATTTTCTTTGTTCCGTTTCCATGGGCGAAATGCAGCTGGTTGGATGGCTAACGATAAAGATTGGCGCAAAAAACGGACTTTATATCGTTATAAGGCTGAAGAAATCGCAGAGTTAAGTGCAGCCGTGGAAAAAGTGGCTCGTGAAGTTAAAGAGGTCGGCGTGATCTTTAACAATAATTCTGGCGGTGATGCGGCAGGTAATCTGCTTGAAATGAAATCTGCTCTTAAGCTAGAATATGACAATTTAAATCCAAAACAAATGGATTTATTTTAATCGGACCAAGATAAAATGAAACAAGGGAAGGGAAAATATGATAAAAGCTATTTTCTTTGATATCGATGGCACACTGGTCAATAAAAATGCTAAAGCTCTGGAATCAACGAAACGTGCAATCTCGTTAGCGCAAGCACAAGGCATCATTTGTGGCGTAGCAACCGGTCGAGGTCCTGTTCATTTAAGTGAGCAAATCGATAAATTGAATTTGGATGTTTTCGTTACGTATAATGGTCAGTTCGTTTATACAAAGGACGAAGCGCTTCGATCGGAGCCTTTTGCTAGTGATACGTTGAGAACAATTGTGACATTTTCTGATGTTCATCATCGCCAAATCATGTTTGGTTCTAAGGATAGTATAGAAGGCAGTTCACTGATGCGTTTTGGACAAAAAAAGTGGGCTAAAAAACTTGCTAGATTTTTACCCAGACGTTTTCCTGTAACACTTGCGAAAAATCTAGTCAGTAGATTTTCGCTGCACAGAAAAGATCAACGCTATCAGGATCTTGCTATCTTGAAAGAACCAATTTATCAATGCGTTCTGCTAAGTGCGAAGTCAGAAGAGAGTTTTTTAAAAGAACAACTTCCTGATTGCCATTTCACTCGCTCTAACCCTTATACTGTAGATATTATTCCAACGGGTGGTTCAAAACTAGTGGGCATTCAACAGTGTCTTGAACATTTTGATATTTTATTAGAAGAAGTAATGGCTTTTGGTGATAGTTGGAATGATTTGGAAATGTTAAGTCATGTTGGTTTTGGTGTAGCCATGGGCAATGCTGAGGAAGAAATCAAAAAAGCCGCTAAATATGTGACTAAAAGCAATGACGAGGATGGTATTTATCAAGCGTTGATGCATTATGGTGTGATCAGTTAATTTCAAGAGCAAGTTGGATTGTCTATTATCTAACAAACTGGAACATTTGTACAAATACGTTATGAATAGAAGGAGGCCCATATGAAAATCGATAATCCCTTTGAAAAAACGGAAGCATTTCATAAAAAATTTGATAATAGAAAACCAGCAATCCCAACACCCTTTTCTGCTAAACAAGCATCAGATAGAGCTGGGTTTAAAATAGAAGAGTTAGTTGAATTTTTGTACGGATCAGTAAATAATGATCCAGTAGCCTTTAAAGAGATAGTGAACCAGTTGAAAGTATCGGTCGACCAGGCTGAAGAAAAAGTGCTTAGCAAACAAAAAAAAGTAACGGACCCTTTGGTAGAGCAAGTGGATGCCTTGATCGATCTATTGTATTTTACATACGGTTCATTTTCATTATTAGGCGTTGATCCAACCGAAGTTTTTTCGATCGTGCATGAAGCCAACATGGGGAAAATATTCCCAGATGGAAAGCCCCACTATCATCCAGTCACACATAAAGTCATGAAGCCAGCTAATTGGGAAGCTGATTTTGCGCCGGAACCCAAGATCAAAGCTGAATTAGAGCGTCAATATAAAGCAAAAAAAAATAGATAAAAGTATGACCCAAAGCAGAACGTTACTCGTTTTGTTTTGGGTTCTTTTTGTATCATCTACACAAGATAGATAGCTATTTTTCTCACTATTTTAGTATTTAGACTAATAATATGATAAAAATTACATTTTTTCTGTGATAACATACTTATAGTCGACTTAAAAAAACATAGTATTTATATAAAATTACGAAAAGGGGAAAAATTAAGTGGTTTAGTGATTTTATTAACAATTATTTGTTAATAAAAGGCATATTGAAACTTTTTAGTTTAAAAAGAAAGGTGTGATAAAATGGGCGTCATTTACGTTATTTCCATGGTTTCAATTAGTGTTTATTACGTCTATATCACAATTATTAAGAGTGCTGATGAAGTTTACATTGAAAAGCGTTTAATCCCTGGTTATAAAATGCATTATGCCGTGATTATTCCTTGTTTTAATGAAGAAAAGGTCATTAAAGAAACACTTCTTTCTTTATTACGTTTCTCTACACCTAATTTAACGATTTACGTTGTAGATGATGATTCAGCTGATGGCACACTAAAAGTTATCAACGGAGTTTCTGATCCCAGAATTAAAGTAATTAGAAAAAAGAAGCCAGATGCTCAAAAAGGTAAAGGACATTCGTTAAACCTTGCGTATAAAAATATTCTTCAAGACTATCGCTCTATCGATTCAGAGCAAGTAATCGTCACAGTTTTGGATGCAGATGGTTTCTTATGTGCGGATGCTTTCACTATAGCTGATCGCATTTTTAGCCATGCTGACATCCATGGTATACAAGCAAGAGTTCGGATCATCAACAATTATAAAAGTGGAAACTGGCTGACATTACTTCAAGATATTGAATTTTATGAAGTAATCGGAAACATACAAAAGCTTAGGATGAAGACGAAAACGGTTGGACTCGGTGGAAATGGTCAGCTTACACGATTATCTGTACTAAAAAAATTTGACGGTATTCCTTGGAGTGACTGTTTGCTCGAAGACTATGATTTAACGGTTCGTTTATTACTAAATAATGAGCAGATTGTTTACACAGATCAACTTATCATTTACCAGCAAGGAGTGACAAGCTATCAGCGCTACATCAAACAACGAAGTCGCTGGATCCAAGGGAGTCTTCAATGCCATTCTTACATGTTTCGCATACTAAAAACGGCTTCACTATCAAAAATCGGAAAACTAGAGATGTTTTATTTTTTATTGCAGCCTTATTATAATTTGGCTAATAGTATCATCCTTTTGATCTCAATAAAGCTGTTGAGTCAATCAATAGTAGAAGGAATAACGTTTAAATCAGTGCTAACAATAATACTAATGGCATTTATTACGGTTTACCCAGGCCTGTCGTTTTCTAAAAGATATATCAAGGAGACACAAGATATTGAAATAATCGAAAATTCTCCCAAAGTTAGAAGTTATCTTGGAGGAATGCTTATGTATCTGTACATCTTCTTAACGATTCCCAGTATTCTTTTGGCATTCGTCAGGCAACTAATAGGAAAAAAGTCTTGGATAAAAACGCAGAGAGAAGAGAAAGTTTATAATGAATGAACTCAACCGTTTACTTGATAATCGATTGTTTTCGATCCTCCCCCTTATCGTTATTATAATGAGTATAATTTTCGGTAAAATGTTATGGCTTTTTTTAGATGTGATGAATAGGAGGTCACAAATGAAACACTATATGATCGTTTTTGGTACTAGACCAGAATTAATAAAAATGTTTCCGCTGATTAAGGAGTGCCAAAACCATACAAAACAAATCAAACTAACAATCGTCAACACTGGACAGCAAAAAGAAATGGTCGACATTCTTTTAAAAGAATGGAATATAAAACCACAATATGATTTAGAAGTTATGAAACCAAAACAAACCTTAACTGAACTGAATATCAATATAATGACTGCAATAGAGCCTGTTATAAAGGCGGAAAATCCTGATCTAGTACTTGTTCATGGTGATACAACGACAGCTTTTATAACCAGTTTGGTGGCATTTTACCAACAGAAAAAAATAGGCCACATTGAAGCTGGACTTAGAACTAATAATAAGTATGCACCGTTTCCAGAGGAAATGAATCGTCAACTGATTGATCGAGTCGCTGATTATTATTTTGTTCCGACAAAAAGCAATAAAGAAAATTTGGAAAAAGAAGGTGTCACTTCAAAGATTGAAATTACTGGAAATACAGGTATTGATACCTTAAGTTATCTTAACTTAGAACGAACTATCGCCAGTGATCAGTATCAAATATTGGTTACGATACATCGACGGGAACTTGCTGAAGAAAAGTTACGAAAAATTTGTGAAGTTTTGAGAAAGATTGCTAAAGAATATCCTGATGTTGTTATTAAATATCCTGTACATCTCAATCCTAGAATCCAAAAAATAGTAGGCTCACTATTGTCGGATCAAGTGAATATTATTTTAACTGAACCATTGAATTACTTGGAATTTCAACAAGAAATGGTGAATAGTTTTTTAGTGGTTACTGATTCGGGCGGTATTCAAGAAGAAGCGCCTTATTATAAGGTCCCTGTTTTGGTGGTTCGAGAAGTAACCGAACGACAAGAGGCAGTCGAAGCAGGTTATTTAAAAATTATTGGTATAGATGAACAAAGACTTTACAAGACTATCGTGGCTCTTTTGACTAATCAAGATGAGTATGAAGCGATGCAGACTGCTGGAACGTTCCTTCCGTTTGGGGATGGAAAAGCAGCGAAAAGGATCGTTGACTGTTTATTGCAGGAAGTGTAGCTATAAAACGTCAGTGAAAAAATTAAAAAAAGGAGGTTGTTAAATGAAAAAGAAAGGTTTTGTTTTATCGACAATTTTTTGTCTAATTATTAGTATTCTTTTCCCATCCTATTCCTATGCTAATATGGATTTTGGAGATATTTATGTTTCTGGTCCTACGATTTTCAAAGGTGATAGCATTATTGATGAGAACACTGAAATCGATTATCATCAAAATGTTTCATTAGCGTACACATACAATATTCCAAATAATATTTCCATTACTGCTGGAGATACAATGGACTTAAGAATTCCAGAAAACACTTTAATTGCTAGTAGCTTTTCATATGATATTGTTGCAGATGATGGGACTTTGATCATGACGATTAGCGGGGATGCTTTATCCAATACTGCAACAGCAACTTTTGGTCCGTATTACGAATTGCATAAAGCGAATCGTCAAGGAGAAATTCTTTTTTATGCACGTGGATCAACAATGATGGAAAATGAAGAGTGGGTAATGAACAAGGTTGGTTGGAATAGTTTTGATAATACTTCAGCTGTTTGGAACATTATTATTAATCCTGATTCGAAATACATTACTAATGTTATTCTAACTGATATTCTTGGAGAGATGCAGGAATTGAATAGCGGTTTTTTAATCCAAGCAGAACTTGGAACTTACGACAAAAAAACACAATATTTTCAAGCACTGGAACCCATTGATCCCTCTAAGATAAGTTCTACGGATGTTGGGTTTGTTATTGATTTAGGAACATTGAATAATGCTGTAAGTTTAACTTACGTATCAAATAAGCTGAGTGATAAGAACCTACCTTATAGAAATAAAGCTATTCTACAAGCTGATGGTGACGGGGATCCAGTAGTGATTGAAGCTGAAACACCAGGTATAGGTGGTGGCGGAAGTGGTAGTGGAGATCCAGGTGAATCTACATCTGAAACCATCGACACATCATCGGGAGAATCAAGCACAACCGAAAAAGATTCGGAAGAAACAACTTCAGAAACGATCGATACATCTTCGACAGAATCAAGTAGTGAGGAAATTGCTACAACTTCTGATACGACTACTGAAAGTATTGAAGAATCAATTGCAAGCAGTACAAATGAATCAAATACATCAAGTCAAGAAAGTATCAGTAGTTCAGATTCAGTAATCGTAGCTGAACTAGAAGAAAAAAGTTCAAATAAACTACCAAAGACTGGATATCTTAAATCAATGATTGCGTTGACCGGATATGGATTGATTTTCATCAGTATAGCTTTGTTTTTAATCAAGAAGAAAAATCAAGACAACAATAAACGTTAAATGATAAAAAGATAGAGAGTGGGAGGATTTTTAGATTTTTTCTGAAAATTCTCCCACTCTCTTAACGTGTATTCAGTTTTAATTGAACGAATCCCAAAATGTTTTTTGAAAATGCCGTATCCATAGAAAGCTTAGAATTATTATGATTGCTAAAACACTTAAATTAAGTGGCCAAAATGGTAAAGTCATTGCAGCGAAACTGTAAACTCCCAAAAGAATCAAGCATATAAAAATAGATGCTATCATTGTAAATACTAACCCTACACTTCCAGAGCCACGTGTAAACAATTGATTGATACTTGTCCAATCTAACAAGATAAAGCGATAATCTCTAGCGAAAAAATGTAAACAAAGTAGATAATTACCGAACAATGAGCCGGTCAATAAAATTATAATATATAGAATTGGTAATCGGAATAGAATACCTCCAATCAAAGCAATACCACCAGTTAATATAAATTGAATGATTACACCAATGAGAAATTTTTGTTTCATATATTTAGACATTGAAATAGGTAGAGTCTGTACAAAATTAAAATTTTCTTGATCAAGAGAAATCATATTACTAATAAAAGAAGTCTGATTAACCGTCATGCAAGCTAAAGCAACTCCAGTTAAAAAGACCACACCAATAAAACGAAAATCGATATGACTTAAATCCAAGGAACCGCCGATTGCAAATGTTACGATGAAAATCAGTGGCATCAGTAAAGAATTTGACAATACTTGCATAATTAAGTTGGGTTCTTTCAATAATTGCGTATTATAACTTATCAGTAATTGGCCCAAGGTTTGAGCTGTCTTATGTTTTCGACGTTGAGCTCCTTTGGCAGTTGTTGCATCGGTTAGTTGTTCATAGAGTTTTGGTAAAATCATTCTCTTAATTGCTAACATTAATAGTAGCAAGATACCGAACAAGCCAGCCAAACTAAGTAGTCCAGATGTAGAAAAAGGTTCAGATACAATATGAAATAGCGGTAATAAGATGGCAATCGGGTAACGATCCATTTGACCAGTTTCAGAATAAGAACTTTGCCCATTCATAAAAATAATTCCCACAATCGCAATCGTCATTGAAATCCCTAACAACAAACTAGTCACTACTTTTTTGTGCTGTTTGAAAAATTTCGTTCGAGTCAAGCCAAACACAATTAAACAACAAACCGCAAAGACGATAGCTAAAACGAATAAAAAAAGCAAGAGCGCTAAAATAATAGTCAAGGGTAAGAAAATCCCTGCTCGCCAGCCAGTTAGTAAGAACACGACAAACATTGGGAAAACAAAAGGTGTGACAGTCAAAGCAACAACCAAAATCTTTGCAGTAAAAATCATACTTTGTTTAAAGGGCAGGGGTAAATAAGCCGGCAAGTCCTGGCTTTCAAAGAAGACGTTATAAATAACTGAAATCCCTTGTGAAAAGGCTAAGATACTAAATAAGGCCACATAATAAGTGAAGAAACCAGGCATCTGACTAAAATCGATAAGAAACATCGTTACACCATAGATAAATAAAAATAAAACACCAGAAAGTAAATACTGATTGATCAAGGCTCGTGTCAGGGCTTTTCCACTTTTGCCCTTTCTTCGCGCTCGATCTGTTACTTGAGGACTGGCATATCGCAAGTTGACCCGTGTTAATTCAAGTAATTGTGTTTTATTCATTCGCGTCACCTTCAATACGCTCAATTAATTGCGCATCCGATTGACGGCCAGCCATCTTCAAATAAATGCCTTCTAAAGATTCATTGGGTGATTGCGCCAATAACTCATCGACAGAACCATTGTAGATAAGTTCACCTTTCTTAAGAATCGCCAATTGATCACATAACTGCTGCGCTATATCTAAGGCATGGGTTGAGAAAATAACCGTTTTCCCTTTTGCCGCATGGGCTTTCATCATTTGTTTCAAGTCAAAAGCTGCTTGAGGATCTAAGCCTTGTAGCGGTTCATCTAAGATCCAAATATCAGGATCAGGTAATAATGCGCCGATAATAATCGTTTTTTGCCGCATACCATGAGAAAAACTAGCCAACGTTTCATCTTGATGACTCAACATATCAAATAAAGAAGCCAACTCGCTCAAACGATTTTGTTTTTGTGTTGCGTCAAGTTCATAAGCCGCACCGATCAAATCCCAATATTCGCCTGCGGTTAACTGCAAAAAGATATCGGGCGTGTCAGGAACATAAGCGATTTTTTGCTTGATTACTTGCCGATTTTCTGATAATTCCATACCGTCAACTGTAATAGAGCCACTGGAAGGTTGGATGATGCTTACCAAGCTTTTAATTGTTGTTGATTTCCCAGCACCATTATGTCCAAGAAATCCAAAAATCTCGCCTTGTTTAATGGTTAGATTAAGTTCTTTTAATGCTTGTTTTGTGCCATAGTTTTTACTAACGCCTGTCAATTCGATCACATTGTTTCCCACCTTTACTTATTTAGTAGCTTATTTTTATTGTACCCCAGTCTTTTCATGATGAGAATGCTTTCTTTAAAAAAAACACAGAAAAACACCCAGCTGGGGTTTTCTGTGTTTTTCTAGTTGTTTAATCTTCAAAAAAGGTTTTATACAAGGCTTGGATCGCTTTTTTCTCCTGATTCTCTTGAATGCCAAACATAATACTGACCTCAGAAGATCCTTGGTTGATCATTTCCAAATTTATTTTATTGAATGCTAAAGCTGCAGTACTATCAGCCATAACCCCAATTCGTTGGCGCATGCCTTCGCCGACGACCATTAACATCGATAAACCATGCGTGATCCGCAACTCATCAGGTTCAAGTTCAAGTTCTAAGCGTTTCATCAATTCTTCTTCGATTTCGATCGTTAATTGACGTTCCCTTAAAATAATGGAAATATCATCGATCCCAGATGGCATATGTTCATAGCTAAGCCCTAACTCTTCAAGAATTTGCAGTAACCGGCGGCCAAAACCTAACTCTCTATTCATTAGATACTTACTAATATAAATACTGGCAAACCCTTGATCACTAGCAATTCCGACAACAGGATCGTGTTTAACGGTTCTTGAAGTTGTAATCAATGTACCAGGATGTTCAGGATTATTCGTATTTTTGATGACTACTGGAATATTAGCACGGTATGCAGGCATCAAAGCTTCATCATGCAACACTGCAAATCCAGCGTACGCTAATTCCCGCATTTCTCGATAGGTTAGTTCTTTAATTGTTCGTGGTTCATGAATGATTCCGGGATGAGCAACGAAAATACCATTGACGTCAGTAAAGTTTTCATAAATATCAGCTTCTACACCTGCTGCAACGATCGAACCCGTGATATCTGATCCGCCTCTGGAAAATGTACAAATGTCTCCAGCTTCTGTAAACCCAAAAAAGCCTGGAATCACTAGAATTTCTTCTGTTGTTTTAAACTGATTGATCTTTTTAGCGGAAGAAGGCAAAATTCGTGCGTTGCCCGGTTCATCTGAAACGATGATTCCAATATCCTTTGGATTGGTGTAACGGGCATTTAGCCCTCGCTGTTGAAAGAAAGCAGCAACTAATTTAGCATTATTATCCTCACCACTGGCTAAAAAAGCATCAAGTAGATGTGGGTTATTATCTTTAGACAAAGTAGACAGTTGTTGAATGGCTTGTTGAATATCGTTTAAAACTTCTTTTGTTAGACCAAGATCATCTAAAATGGCTTCATAGCGACGCACAATTTTTCCGATGATTTCAGTAGTATTTTCATTATTTAAATACCGATTATAGTAGGAAATTAGTAAATCCGTTACCTTGATATCTTCAGAAGAACGCTTACCAGGAGCTGAAACAACCACAAACTTTCGTGAAGTGTCTTCTTTTACGATGTGTAAAACTTTCTCTAATTGTGTAGCGGATGCCAGCGAGCTGCCGCCAAATTTTGTGACTTTCACTTTTTTCACTCCTAATTTTAATAGATTTTTCATTATAATAGTAAAAGAATACCGAAATATGCGCAGAAAAGCAACCGTAAAAATGACAATAATTCATACTTTTCAGTTATTTTTCAACAAATTTCTTCATTTTTTTTCAAACTTTTGTTAGACTGGTAGAGCTGAATAAGAATAGTCAAAAAAAAGGAGTACCAAAATGACCCCAAGATATGAAGGAATCATTTTTGATATGGACGGCGTGTTGGTCGATAGTGAAGAGTTTTATTATCAACGCAGAAAAGCATTTTTAAAAGAGTATGATTTATCGATTGAACAGATTCCAATCCCTTTATTTGTTGGAGCCGATATGCGCAGTTTATGGGAGCTGATACTTGAAGTAAACGATACGACCCATGATGAAGCTTTCTTAAATGAAAAATATCTCCAATATAAAATCGAGCATCCTATTGATTACAGTGAGCTGATCGATCCAGATGCAAAACGAGTGCTACAGTTTCTTAAAAGAAAAGGCGTTAAAATCGGTTTAGCTTCATCATCAACAATGGATATGATCCAAGAAGTGCTAAAAGCAGGCCAATTAGCAAGCTATTTTGATATCGTCATAAGTGGCACACAATTTAAAAAAAGCAAACCAGCGCCAGAGATTTATACTTATACAGTTCAAGAATTAGGACTTGAGCCTAAGCAATGTTTAGCGATAGAAGACTCTGAAAAAGGGATTCGTTCAGCGCATGATGCAGGTATTACAGTGTGGGCCTTGAAAGATACGCGCTTTGGAATGGATCAGCAATTGGCAGATGTCCAACTGGATACTTTAAGTGATGTGTGCAAAAAGTTGCAAAAAGCAGAGAAAATCGGTTAAACTAGCTAATGATCGACAATGATTTGTTACAATATTACAAAGTCAAAACATTTCTTGAAAAATTACAAATTGTTAGTGCTTGATTGAGTGGTTTGTGATATAATTTTCTGTAGGTGTTTTTAAGAGAATTTAAGTAGATAAGAGAATATTGTGGTTGCAGATAAAGGCATTTTTGTTATTTATCAGCAGTTGCATATCATATATGGACTAATAAACGGAGGAACCATGGATGAAGAATAATCTGATCATTATCGTAGTTTTAGCTATAATAATCATCGCAGCAGTTTTGTATTTAGTTGGTTATTTTATGAGAAAGAAAAATCAAATGAAACTCGATGATCTGGAAAAGAGGAAAGAAGAACTGTTCGACTTGCCGGTGATTGAAGAGGTCGATGATGTCAAAAAGATGCACATGGTCGGGCAAAGTCAGAATACGTTTAGAGAATGGAATCAGCGTTGGACCGAGATTTCTACTCGTTCTTTTGCAGAGTTAGAAAGTCAGATTTTTGAAGTCGAAAATTTAAATGAAACCTTCCGTTTTATGAAAGCGAAAAAAGCAGTTGCTGAAGCCGATGAGACAATGACTGAGATGGAATCAGAAGTTGAAATCATTCGTAATGGTTTAAAAGAACTGCGTGAAAGTGAAGAACGTAATTCACTTGAAGTACAAAAAGCTTTAGATGTATACGAAGAGATCAGTAAATTACTTCATGACGAAAAATCAGAATTTGGTTCAGCTTATCCTGAATTACAAAAACAAATCAAAAATATCGAGATTGAATTTACTCAGTTTGTAACATTGAATACTTCTGGGGATCCAATCGAAGCGCGTGAGGTTTTGGAAAATGCTGAACGTCATACCTATGAATTAGATGATGTGATGAAACGAATTCCACCGCTGTACGATGAATTGAACCGTACCTTCCCAGATCAATTAAAAGAGATTGAAGAAGGATACAAGCGTCTGCTTGCAGATCACTATGTTTTCCCAGAAAAGAATTTTGAAGATGAATTAAGACGCGTTCAAAAACGTGTGAAAAATTCGACAGTCGATTTAGAGAAGACGGAAGTCGATGCAGTTGAGGTAGCCAATCGTGATACTGCTAATGCAATCGATGCATTATACGAAATCATGGAACGTGAAATCAACGCTAAAAAATATGTACTGACAAATCATAAAGTTGTTGGTGACTATATTGCGCATGCTTTGAAAAACAATCGTCAGTTAATGATTGAACTTGATCATACCTCACAAAGTTACACATTGAATCACAATGAACTAGGTCGTTCAAGAGGGTTCCAAACAGAGATCGAAGAACTGATTCGTCGTTATGAAGATTTCGAACCGAAATTAAAAGAACACACAATTCCTTTTTCAGAAGTTCAAGCATTCTTTAAGGATTGTTATAAAATCCTAGATGACATTGAAAATCAACAAGTTGAAATTGATGATTCATTGAAAGATTTACGTAAAGGTGAAAAAGCTGCTCAAGAAAAAGTTGATCAGTATGATTTCCGCTTACGCAACATCAAACGTTATGTTGAAAAACAACGTTTACCAGGATTGCCAGCAGACTACTTAGAATTTTTCTTTGTAGCTACAGATCGTATCGAAGAATTAAGCAAAGCTTTGAATAGAATCCGAATCAATATGGAAGAAATCAAAAAGTTATCAGATCTTTGTAATGAAGATCTAGAGCTACTTGATAAAAAGACAAAAGACTTGGTAAACTCAGCAGCATTAACAGAACAAATGATGCAATATGCGAATCGTTACCGCCATACACATGAAGCAATTCGTGTGGCAATGGAAAATAGTTTAGAGCTATTCTCAAAAGAATACAGATATCAAGATGCTTTAGATGAGATTGGCACTGCACTTGAACGAGTGGAGCCAGGAGCATTTAGAAGAATCGAAGATTTTTATTTTAAAAATCTTGATGCGATTTAAAATTAGAGGCTATGAAAGAAGCGCATAGTTCCGAAGGAGTTGCTTCTTTCATGTAGTTTACTTAAATTTTGAGTGGGTAGAGCAAAACTTATAGAGTTTTGTACTACCCACCTTTTTATTTTTTTGTTAGTTGAACTACATAATTAGAAAGTATATAATAGGAAAGAATTTCAAAAGAAGAGGGTTTTTAGATGATCTATTTCGATAACAGTGCAACAACACCAATTTATCCCCAAGCATTAGATACTTATATAAAAGTAAGTCAGCGAATTATTGGTAATCCTTCTAGTCTACATGATTTAGGGAATCAGGCGAATCGTTTACTGGAACAAGCACGTAAGCAAATTGCTGATTTGATTCAAGTAAAGTCAAATGAAATTTATTTTACGAGCGGGGGTACCGAAGGTGATAATTGGATTTTAAAAGGAACAGCTTTGGAGAAAAAAGCGTTTGGTCGTCATATTATCATTTCAGATATTGAGCACCCAGCGGTTTCTGAAACGGCAAGACAACTTGCAGAAAATGGTTTTGAGCTATCAATCGCTCCTGTTGATGAACGTGGTTTTGTAAAAGTCGATGAGCTAGCCAAATTGATTCGTAAAGATACGATTCTTGTTTCTGTTATGGCTGTCAATAATGAAATAGGATCGATCCAGCCAATTCAAGCAATCAGCGATTGTTTAGCAGATCATCCAACGATTCATTTTCATGTAGATGCTGTTCAGGCTATTGGGAAAATTAGCCAGGAGCAATGGCTGACACCGCGAGTGGATTTCGCTACATTTTCTGCCCATAAATTTCATGGACCACGTGGTGTTGGGTTTATTTACTGGAAGCATGGTCGAAAGTTAACATCTTTACTGAATGGCGGAGGGCAAGAAAGTGATCAAAGAAGCGGCACTGAAAATGTGGCTGGGATTGTTTCGATGGCGAAAGCTTTACGTTTGTATATGGATAAAAAAATAGAAAAGCCAGAGCACACTGCAACCATTCGCCGTTATTTGATTGAAGCCTTACAAGAATATGCTAACGTGACAGTATTTTCAAAAGAAACGATGGATTTTGCGCCTCATATTTTATGCTTTGCATTAAAAGGGATCCGTGGAGAAGTACTGGTACATGCCTTAGAAGAAAAACAAATTTATACATCAACGACCAGCGCTTGCTCTAGCCGAAAAAAATTGGCAAGTAGCACCTTACATGCGATGAAAGTTCCAGACGCATTAGCGACCTCTGCTATCCGTGTCAGCCTTGATGAAAGCAACACGATTGCAGAAGCAGAACAATTTATGATTATTTTCAATCAACTGTATAAAAAATTTTTGGTATTAAATGGATGAGTTATCCAATTTAATCGAAATTGTGCATCAGCTCATGAATAAGAATAACTGGTTATTATAGAGAAATTGAACGACTTGCTAAGCGAAATTCAAAAAATCAAGTTTTATAGAAAAGGATTGAAAAATTGTGAAATATACTGAAATTATGGTTCGCTATGGCGAGCTTTCAACAAAAGGAAAAAATAGAAAATTATTTATTTCCCAATTAGCCCAAAACGTCAAAAGAGTACTTGGCGATTTTCCTGCTGTCAAAATCCATGCTGACCGAGATCGGATGCATCTATTATTAAATGGGGAAGACAGTGCTCAAATCTTACCTAAGTTAGAAAAAGTCTTTGGTATTCAAAATTTTTCTCCAAGTGTCCGTGTAGAAAAAACAATGCCGGCCATTCGTGAAATGGTTCAAACCATCATCAAATCTGCTTATCAGCCTGGCCAAACGTTCAAAATCACTTCTAAACGTTCTGACCATAGCTTTGAATTGGATACGAACGAATTGAATCGGGAACTTGGAGGGGCAGTTTTTGAAGTATTCCCTGAAATAGCTGTACAAATGAAAAAACCAAATATCGAGATTCGCGTGGAAATTCGCAAAGAAGGAGCCTATCTTTCCTATGAAACGATTCGTGGTGCTGGTGGATTACCTGTTGGTACGAGTGGTCGTGGCATGTTGATGCTTTCTGGCGGAATTGATTCACCTGTGGCAGGTTACTTGTCAATGAAACGTGGAGTAGAAGTTGAAGCTGTTCATTTTGCTAGTCCGCCTTATACAAGCGAACAAGCATTACAAAAGGCAAAAGATTTAGCTGCTAAAATTGCGCCTTATGCTGGCAGTATTCAATTTATCGAAGTACCGTTCACAGAGATTCAAGAAGAAATCAAAAGAGTTGTACCAGAAGGATATCTAATGACAGTTACTCGTCGAATGATGCTTCGTCTAGCAGATGCAATCCGTGAATTAAGAAAAGGCTTAGTGATCATCAATGGTGAATCGTTGGGACAGGTTGCTTCACAAACGCTACAAAGCATGGTGGCCATCAATGAGGTGACAACCACTCCAATCATTCGCCCAGTTGTTTCGATGGATAAAGGTGAAATCATCGAGATTGCTGAAAAAATTGATACATTTGAATTAGCGATCCAACCATTTGAAGATTGCTGTACGATATTTGCTCCGCCGCAACCAAAAACGAGACCAAAACTAGATAAAGCTCAAGCGTATGAAGCACGTCTAGATATCGAAGGATTAATGGCACGATCAATGGCTGGCTTGAAAGTTAGTGAAATAACTGAAGTAAGCGAACAAGACGAAGAGTTTTCTGATTTACTATAAAAGTTGAAAGAACAGACTTGATAACGCTATCGATTCTGTTCTTTTTATTTATTAGGTTTTTCTAATATCAGTTATATATTTCACAAAGAAGTTGCTCCTAGTCGTGAAGCATGCTAAACTATATATGTGAAATAAGTAACAAGGAGAGCTGGAAAATGAAAGAATTACATAAAGAAAAAGCAATGCCCAAAGCAACTGCGAGACGACTGCCACTGTATTTACGCTACTTAAAAATGCTAGGGGACTCTGGAGTGACGCGAATCAAATCAAAAGAATTTAGTGATGTCATTCAAGTACCGCCTGCAACTATTCGTCGTGATTTTTCTCACTTAGGTGAGTTGGGACGTAGCGGTTACGGCTATGATGTGCCATATTTGATCGAAGTTTTTAGCCATATTTTAAACACCAAAGAAGAAAAACGAATTGCGTTGATCGGTTGTGGTAATTTAGGCAAAGCATTGGTTAAAAATAATTTCAGAAGAAATGAAAATTTGAATATTGTTTGTGCATTTGATACAGAAGAAGAACTTGTGGGTTTATCGGTCGATGACATAATGATTCAGCCTATGGAAAAGCTAGCAGAAGAAGTCAAGCGTACAGGTGTAACCGTTGCAATTTCTACAGTGCCTAGTCAATTTGCTCAAGAAGCGATCGATAAAATCGTCGATGCAGGAATTACAGCAATTTTGAACTTCGCACCAGATCGCGTAACTGTACCACACAATGTGAATGTGCAGTACATTGATTTGACAACAGAGCTGCAGACCTTGATCTATTTTGATGAAACATTTTCAAAAGCTAAACCGTAGAAAGCAAGAACTTTGTCATCTGATCGTCCTTCCTCTATACTAAATAGAGAGAGAGTATTTTAACTGGCTGAGCTTTAAGAGTGGGAGGCATTTTGAATGTTATCTAGCTTCAGGAGCTAGCACTACGCTCTGCTTCGATCACATCAATTCCTAAGAGCTAAAGCTCTAGTGATTGAAGGTTTCGGGGAAAAGATAAAAATAAATGAGGTAAAAAACACCTCAGTTATTTTTCCTATTTTCCTGTCAAGGTTGATTGAGCTCTTTCAGCTTTTAAATTAAAGGAGGAAAAGAATAATGAAAGTAACGAAAAAAGGCGAAGCAGTAGAAATTGTCGGTATTCAACCTGAGGTAGGTACCAAAGCTCCAGAGTTTTCATTAAAAAATTTAAACGATGAAGTAGTAAAACTATCAGATTTCGTTGGTACTCCGGTCTTGATCAGTGTTGTACCTGATATTGATACTAGAATCTGTTCACTGCAAACAAAACGTTTTAACCAAGAAGCCGCTAAAGTAGAAGGTGTAAAATTTATTACGATTTCTAACAACACGAAAGAAGAACAAGCGAATTGGTGTGCTGCTGAAGGTGTTGATATGGAGCTTTTACACGATACAGAAGGAACTTTTGGTGATGCATATGGCTTATTTATCCCTGAAATGGGCCGTTTAGCTCGTGGGATTTTTGTAATTGATAAAGATGGAAAGATTATTTATGAAGCCATTTCTCAAGAGATTGCGGAAGAGCCAGATTATAATCAAGCATTAGAAAAAGTAAAAGCAGTCCGCTAATTTAGTTCAAATTGACTTATCGCTCACTTCAATGTTAGAATAAACCAAAGACCATGATCAAGAGGAGTACTACTGGCATCGTCATAGAGAGAAAATCACTTGGTGGAAGATTTTCACATAACCAGTAAGAAGGTAGCTTGGGAGTCAATGATTTGAATGAAGTAGAATGATTCGAGTAGTGATCGTTACCTCACGAATAAGCGGTGTTTGGATCGTCAGACACAATTTAGGTGGTACCGCGTATAGTATATACGCCCTAAAATACGAAAGTATTTTAGGGCTTTTTTATATGTCCATCACAGATATTTCCAAAGGATACTAACACGATATAGAAAGAAGGAATCTACATGACAGAAGAAAAAAATCTGCCAACTAAATACCAACCCACAGAAGTGGAACAAGGCCGTTACCAAAAATGGCTGGATCAAGATTTATTCAAACCAAACGGCAACAAAGAAGCAAAACCCTATTCAATCGTGATTCCACCGCCAAATGTTACTGGGAAACTTCATCTAGGTCATGCGTGGGATACAACGTTACAAGACATGATCATCCGTCAAAAAAGAATGCAAGGTTTTGATACTTTATGGCTGCCTGGAATGGATCACGCAGGTATTGCGACACAAGCAAAAGTGGAAGAAAAATTAGCAGAACAAGATATTTCTCGGTATGATTTAGGCCGTGAAAAATTTGTCGAACAAGTCTGGGATTGGAAAGAAGAATATGCTTCTCACATTCGTGAACAATGGGCAAAAATGGGCTTATCTTTAGATTATAGCCGTGAACGTTTTACTTTAGATGATGGTTTATCACAAGCTGTGCGCAAAGTCTTTGTTTCTCTATATGAAAAAGATCTGATTTATCGTGGCGAATACATCATCAACTGGGATCCGAAAGCCAAAACAGCCTTATCTGATATTGAAGTTATCCACAAAGATATCGAAGGTGCGTTTTACCATATGAGTTATCCACTGACGGATGGAACAGGCGTTGTGGAAATCGCAACGACTCGTCCTGAAACAATGTTAGGTGATACCGCAATTGCTGTACATCCTGATGATGAGCGTTACCAAGCATTGATCGGAAAAACGGTCACATTACCATTAGTAGACAAAGAAATCCCGATCATTGCCGATGAATATGTAGATATGGAATTTGGAACAGGTGTGGTAAAAATCACGCCAGCTCACGATCCCAATGACTTTGAAGTCGGTAATCGTCATGATTTACCTCGCGTAAATGTAATGAATGAAGATGGTTCTATGAATGATTTAGCTGGTAAATATGCAGGGATGGATCGTTTCGCTGCACGTAAATTAATCGTTTCTGATCTAAAAGAAATGGGTCGCTTAATTAAAATCGAAACAATGAATCACAGCGTTGGTCATTCAGAACGGACTGGTGTTGTTGTTGAACCTCGTTTATCCACACAATGGTTTGTTAAAATGGCGCCTTTAGCTGAAAAAGCCATCAAAAATCAAGAAACAGAAGATGCAGTAGAATTTTATCCACCACGTTTTAACCAAACCTTCTTGCGTTGGATGGAAAATGTCCATGACTGGGTAATCTCACGTCAATTATGGTGGGGACATCAAATTCCTGCTTGGTACCATAAAGAAACAGGTGAAATGTATGTTGGCATGGAAGCGCCAGCCGATGCAGAAAATTGGACGCAGGATTCTGATGTACTTGATACATGGTTCAGTTCAGCATTATGGCCATTTTCAACAATGGGTTGGCCTGATGAAGAAGCAGCTGATTATCAGCGTTATTTCCCAACTAGCACATTAGTAACAGGCTACGATATTATTTTCTTCTGGGTGAGCCGTATGATGTTCCAAAGTTTAGAATTTACAGGACAAGCACCATTTAAAAATGTCTTGATGCATGGCTTGATCAGAGCAGAAGATGGACGCAAAATGAGTAAATCTTTAGGTAACGGAATCGATCCGATGGAAGTTATCGATAAATATGGGGCAGATGCTTTGCGTTGGTTTATGTCAAATGGTTCAACACCAGGTCAAGATATGCGTTTCAGCTATGAAAAAATGGATGCATCTTGGAACTTTATCAATAAAATTTGGAATGCCAGCCGTTTTGTGATCATGAATGTTGAAGGAATGTCTTATGAAGATATCGACTTTAGCGGAGAGAAAACTGTAGCAGACCGCTGGATCTTAACACGTTTAAATGAAACTGTTGCTCGTGTGACTGATTTATTTGACCGTTTTGAATTTGGTGAAGCAGGCCGTCAGTTATACAATTTCATCTGGGATGATTTTTGTGATTGGTATATTGAAATGAGTAAAGAAATCCTTTACGGTGAAAATGAAGGAGCAAAACAAACAACACGCAGTATTTTAGTCTATACACTAGACCAGATTTTACGTCTATTGCACCCAATCATGCCATTTGTGACAGAAGAAATCTGGGAAAATATTCCGCATGAAGGTGTATCCTTAGTTGTTGCAGATTATCCTGTGGTTCACGAAGAGTTTTCAGATGAAACTGCCGCTCGCGGTATGGAAGTCTTAAAAGAAGTGATCCGTGCGGTGCGTAATATTCGTGCAGAAGTGAATACACCACTTTCAAAACCAATTACATTGTTGATCAAAACAAGTGATGAAACGGTTGATAAATTCTTGATCGAAAACACAAATTACATCGAGCGTTTCTGTAATCCAGAAGAGTTGACGATTGCAAGTGACATCATTGCACCAGAATTGGCGATGTCCGCCGTTCTAACCGGAGCAGAGCTGTATTTACCATTAGCTGGCTTGATCAACGTGGAAGAAGAAATAGCTCGTCTAGAGAAAGAATTAGACAAATGGACGCAAGAAGTCAAACGTGTACAAGGAAAATTAGCGAATGAACGTTTTGTTGCTAATGCGCCAGATGATGTTGTGGAAGCTGAAAAAGCAAAAGAAAAAGATTATTTAGAGAAACAAGTCGTTGTGAAAGAACGAATTGCACAGCTACGTACGGTGAATTAATGAATAATAAAAAGACAGAAATGACGTTTTTAGGTCACTTCTGTCTTTTTATTTTTTCTAACTAATCAAAAAACGATTAAACAAGAATAACAACGCATACCCATAAGTCCCAACTGACCAAAGTTTAAAAATCAGCAAGACTTTCATATATTCCTTGAACGGCAGATCAGCCAGACCTGCAACCAAACAAGTTAAATCATCTGGCGCAAAAGGAATCAACAATGTAACAATCATCAACTTCTTAATGCCTTTTTCAGGACGGTCTAACATTTTTTCGAATTTTAAATACCGTTTTTTAGAAAGAATCAGCTGAGCAAATGGTTTCCCGTAATAACGTGCCAACCAATAGACAATAACATCGCCAATCATCAAACCGATATAGCTGTAGATCAATCCTGGGATGCTACCAAACATCAACATTCCCACAAGGGTTGAAATCCCTCCAGGAAGAATCGGCACAATCACTTGGACCATTTGTAAAAAGATAAAGATCAAGACGGCGTATTCTCCAAATTGTTTCATAAAATCCTGTAAAGACTGTACAGAATGAAAAATACCTTTATAATAGCCATAAATCACCAAACCAGTAAAACAAATAACGCCTAGAATAGGCAGTACATAGATAATTCGTTTCAGAATTTTTCTCCCCATGGCTGCAATTTCCTCTCGCTGCTATTTTGATTTTCGTCGTCTAACATATTTTATTAGTTGATAAAATAATACGCTCAAAAGAACAGAAATGCTAATCAAAACGCCCACGATAAAGTTCCGTTGTTGATAATGCATCGTGATTTGATGTTTTCCAGAAGTTAATTCAATGCCTGTAAAATTGCCTAAAACCGATTTAGCTTTGACCTTTTTGCCATCAACTGTGATCTGCCAATTTTTATCATAGGGAATCGCCAAGTAAAGCAATGAATTTTCTGAATCAGTTACGGTGATTTTTCCAGTCAAGGTGCCTAAAACTTCTTCTTCAAGCTGAATTGCTTGGGACTTTTGTTTGGTAATAAATGAATGAAAGGTTTCTTGTTGCAAGGTTTTTAATTCAATCGCTTTTTCCTCAAGCTCTTTTTCAGATTCAAGTTGTAATTGAACGACAGCATCTTTTTTGAAGTAACCAAGATTAAACAATTGATTCGTTGCGATATAAACTGCAGGCTGTATTTTTTCCCCATTTACTCTAAACGAAGTGATTTTCTTCCAGTTAAATTCTGGTGCATAAAGATATAGCTCACCATCTGTTGTCGTTTTTGTAGTCAGTGTGTAGTGATGATCAGCTTGAGCCGTCCAGGCTACTTTTTGTGTCTCTTGAAAATAACCTTGTTTATTTTCTTGGATCTGTTGTAAGATCATTTCCTGATTTTTTAGAGGCTGATTTTTAACTAACTTCAGATCGCCAAATTCTTTGGAAACTAAAAATCCCATGCCGATTGCTTCTTCATTTTCATAAACATTCGTTGAAGGATCGCTTGAAATATTTTTTTGGTGCGATTTTACTTCTGGTGTCAACTGATAGTTCACATTTAACAGTAAGTTGATCACTTTTGACTCATCCACATAAGCGATTCTACGATCGTTTTTTTGATATAAGCCTAAAGCATGCAACGTATCTTGGGTCTTAGCATCCAGTGTAGAGGTGTAGCTGGAAACACCAGCATAGCCATATAGAATCGGATTATTGTAGCCATTATTTTTCTCGTTATACCCTGCAGCATCGGAATCGATCGTTTGTTTTATTCGGAATAACTGAGGATGTTCATTTTGTAGATCAGAAATGATTTTATCCTGAATTTGATAGGTCTGTGCAAATTTTTCTTGATTCCCAAAAGGAATATCCTTAAAACTGATCCAAAAATTAAAGACTAGTTCGGAGCAAACCACTAAGAACAAGATCATATAGAGGCCATTTATTTTTGATCCGCGTCTTTTTTGAATCAAGACTACCAACCCAAAGGTCAACCAAATGCTAACTAGACTGATAACAACATAATAATCGGACAATAAAAAGATTTTCTCTTTTGAAAATTTTAAAGCAATATAACCAAAAAGCAACAATCCAGAAAAAATACTAGGAACAATGAACGTTAATTTTGCTCCATCCTTCAATTTAAGAAACGCTTCATACGCAAATTTTATCATCAAAAAACTAAAGATAAACGTATTTCTATACGGAAATCCCGCAGGACTTTGAAACATATGCCAAATCGTATTGACTAGCTCCAACCAGAAACTTAAGAAAATAAACCCAACCAAAAACGCAGCGCCAATTTTTTCCTTCTTAGAAATAGCCGACAGCTGAAAGTAAGTGATAAAAAGCAAGACCATCAAGATTCCAGAAAAAATCGTCGGTAGATGCTCTAAGCGCCACTCAAAATTAACACTACCAAGACCTAATTGTGAAAGAAAACTAAAGCCAAAATTAGGTGTAGGTAAAAACGTTTGCCACTCGAAATTTGTTTTCTTTGTCGCTAACATCCCTTCTACAGCAGGAATCAAAATAAAACTAGTGCTGATCCCAGTTAGAAAAGAAGTAACAAAAAACAAACGACCTTCCTTAAGAAACTGCCAAATTGATTTCTTTTTTGAAGCGTCTGTTTTTTGATAATACCAATACAAACTGTAGCAGACAGCAAAAATGCAGAGCATATAGCCCATATAATAATTCGTCACGATAGATAAAAATAAGGCGACAGAATAAAGAACATATTTCTGCTGATCCCATAAACGTTGAATCCCCAAAATAAGTAAAGGAAGTAAAATCAGCGCGTCCAACCACATAAAATTCAAACAATAAACAGTTACAAACCCACATAAACTATATGATGTTGAAAAAAGTAAAGTGGCAACAGTTGATCGTTGATAGGTCTTTTGAAGATAATAAAACATCGAACTACCCATCAGCGAAATTTTCAGCGTAATGATCAATAAGATCGCAATCGGCAATTGTTCATATGAAAATAGTAAGACGAACAAATTGAAGGGGCTTAATAAATAATATGCACTTAATGGTAAAATCGTTCCCCCCAATGCGTCAGAAAATGAATAAAGGGAATAAGTCTCGCCTTGGAAAAACTGTTTAAATGCACTTAAAAAAGGCATATACTGTGTACCTAGATCGCTTACTAGAAGATTATTATTCCCTAAAGGGGCTAATCCTAAGCTAAACCAGAGTATGGCTAATAACAAGAATGGCAGGAAGAAACTTCCACCGACCAACAAATATTTTTTGATTTTTAACATATTTTATACTGCTCCTCTATTCTAATGATTAGTAACTGCTTTAGGATAAAGGTCCAATCAATCGTGTGAAATCAAACGAACTACCTACAACAATAATTATTTTTTAATCAAGTTTATTTGGCTATCTATCTAAGATTCTAGTCTATCATGTGACTTGGTAAAGATGCAAAAGAATCAGTGTTCACTTTAGAAGATACCTCATTTATTTTATCACAACCGTTTTTATTTAAAAGTGCTGGGTTATTTGTTTACTCTTTTTTATAGAATCGTTCTTTTTTTACAGCAAATTGATCATTTATGGAATTATAGACGTTAATTAGTGAAAAGCACTTCAGCTTTCGATATAATAGATAATGAGGAGTTGATCAGATGTCATTAACGATAGAAGAAGCGATTAATTGGATTCATAGCAGACTGCCATTTGGTTCCAGACCAGGTCTTGATCGAGTGGAAGCATTATTAAACAGAGTCGGGAACCCAGAAGCAAAAGTACCAACGATCCATATTGCTGGTACAAATGGAAAAGGCTCTACAGTAACGTATTTACGCTGTATGTTAGAAGAATTGGGGTTAAAGGTAGGAACGTTCACTTCTCCTTATATCGAACACTTCAATGAACGAATTGCGATCAATGGAAAAGGCATTTCAGACAATCATATCATTCAGTACGTAGAAAAATATCAAGAGCTGATCAAAGAAATGGATCAACAGCCAACAAGTGCAGGAATCACGGAATTTGAAACGTTGACTGTGATGGCACTTGATTATTTTCTAGATGAAAAAGTCGATATCGCCATTGTTGAAGTAGGACTTGGTGGTTTATTAGATAGTACCAATGTAGTAAAATCGATGCTAACAGCAATTACCACGATCGGCAAAGACCATACAGAAATTTTAGGCGATACACTGGAAGAAATTGCCTTTCAAAAAGCTGGAATCATTAAAGAGGGCATACCGGTTGTAACTGGAAATATTGGAGAAGAAGCGTTTGTTGTGATTAATGAAGTCGCCGATAAAAAAAATAGCAGAGTGTATCGCTATGAAAAAGACTACAAGGCTGAATACCGCCATCCAGACAAAAATTGGGGCGAGATTTTTGATTTTTATGGTGAAGCAGGCAAATTACCTAAGGTCAAAGTACCTTTATTAGGTCGTCATCAAGTAGAAAATGCGGCAGTAGCTATTCAATTATTTTATCTCTATTGTGAAATGCAGCAAATCAACTTTACTGATAGAGATGTTTATCAAGGCTTGGCTCAGGCTCAGTGGCCTGCTCGAATGGAAAAAATCAGTGATGAACCGTTGATCATTTTAGATGGTGCGCACAATGATCATGCAATGCGCCGTTTGGCTGACAATTTGAAAAAGGAATTTCCCAATCGTGAGATCCATATTTTATTCTCAGCACTAGCGTCAAAAAATATTGATCAGATGATATCTATATTAAGAAAAGTTCCTAATGTTCATTTATATTTGACCACTTTTGATTATCCTAGAGCAATCGAATTAACAAAAATGGAACATTTTGAAGATGATAAAACGGAAATCGTTTCACTGTGGCAATTTGGGTTAGGTGAAATTTTAGAAAAAATGTCAGCAGATGATTTGATGTTAGTGACAGGCTCGCTTTATTTTGTTTCACAGGTAAGGGAATTGTTGTTGAACATAGGATCTGGCGATGAGGACTAGTCTCAACAAGACGAAGTCGAGTGTGCTATATGTTATCTAGCTACGCGGGCTACTCTCTCGGGAAAAAGATAAAAAATAATTGTGGTAAAGAGCACCATATTTATTTTTTCCTATTTTCCTGTCGAGAGTGAACGAGTCTGTTTCTCTTTTAATTTGAAATACAATGCATAAAATGAACGGATGTTGGAAAGTACAAGAGCTTCAAAGAAACTGTTGATCATTAATTATTATACGGGAGGAAATTATGAAACAAATTGATGGCGTAATATTTGATATGGATGGATTATTATTCGATACGGAACTGATTTATTATCAGTCGACCCAAAAAATAGCGGATGCGATGAACTTTCCTTATAGCAAAGAAGTTTATTTAGAGTTTTTAGGTGTGTCAGATGAAGAGGTACAAGAAAATTATCATCGAATTTATCAGGATTTCGGTAAGGAAAAAGTGGATGAGTTTATCCAACGTTCATATGATGATACTTATCAGGTATTTGAAGCGGGGAAAGTACCGTTAAAAGAGGGTGTCTTAGAGTTACTCGATTTTCTTGAGCAACAAGAGATTCCCAAAATAGTCGCTTCAAGTAATGTTCGTCCAGCAATTGAGTTATTATTAGATGGCGCTGGAATTAAAGAACGTTTTTCTGGGATCGTTTCAGCAGAAGATGTGACTCGAGCAAAACCAGATCCAGAAATATTTAAAAAAGCTTTAGCTAATTTGGGAACAAAAGCAGAAAATACATTGATCTTTGAAGATTCATTTCATGGTGTAACAGCAGCCGATGCAGCTGGAATTCCTGTGATTATGGTACCAGACTTGTTGGCCCCAACCGATGAAATCAAAGAAAAAACAATAGAGATATTTGAAAGCCTAAGCCAAGTTCCTACCTATTTAAAAAAATAAAATAAATGAATCACTCCTTTGCGTATTTTATAAGTAGAAGCGTATAAGGGAGTGATTTTTTGATCAAAGAAGAAAAATTATTTATTAGAGAAATGCCGGAGGATTGTTTACCACGAGAACGGTTGGAAGTTGTAGGGGAGAAGGCCTTATCCAATCAAGAACTGTTAGCGATTTTATTAAGAACAGGCTCTAAAAATAGGAATGTTATGGAAGTTGCTTCAAAGTTTTTGAATTATTTCAATCATTTATACGAATTGAAAAATGCCACACTGACTGAAATGATGGAGATCAAAGGGATTGGTAGAATCAAAGCGATTGAACTAAGGGCGGCTATCGAGTTTGGGTACCGCATTCAGCAAAGTACTCAGTTGAAGCTAGGAAGGGTTTCCTCCAGTTATCAAATTGCCCAAAGTTTAATCTACGAATTACAAGATTTTCAGCAAGAGCATTTAGTTTGTTTATATTTAAATACCAAAAACGAAGTGATCAAGCAAGAAACTGTTTTTAAAGGCTCATTAAATCAAAGTGTTGCGCATCCAAGAGAGATCTTTCGTAGCGCAGTAAAGTATTCTGCTGCACGTTTGATTCTTGCGCATAATCACCCCAGCGGCAATCCAACACCTTCGGAAAGTGATATTCATTTTACGCAAAGAATGCAGGAATGTGGAAAAATGATGGGCATCGAGGTTTTGGATCATATTATTATTGGAGAACAAGTTTACATCAGTATGAGAGAAGAAAACTTTTTTGCTGCAGACTAGCTAGAATTCTTGCAAAAATAAGGGTTCACATGTACAATGTAGGTGTAATCTTGTTTGGGACAATATAGAAGTTTTAATTTTAAAACCCTCTATCGTACACGGGCAATGTTACAATATTTAGTGCTTAAGCACGAGGAGGAACAAAGAATGGAACAAGGAACAGTGAAATGGTTTAACGCAGAAAAAGGATTTGGATTTATCTCTCGCGAAGACGGAAGCGATGTATTCGTACACTTCTCAGCTATCCAAGGAGAAGGATTCAAAACAATCGAAGAAGGTCAATCAGTAAGCTTCGACGTTGAAGATTCAGATCGTGGACCTCAAGCGGTAAACGTAGTAAAAAACTAATTCATCCATTCCAAAACATCTGACATATGTCAGATGTTTTTTTGTCTATCACAATCAAACTAAGCGCGTGGACATAACTTTATCAATCCCTAAAGACTAATAACCTAAGGGGTCAAAAACTAGACTAAAGTCTGATTACCTAGTTTAGAAAAAAATAGTATAGTTAAATAAAAGGGGGCCGAAAAATGAAAAAATGGTGGGCAGTAAATGTTGTTTGGTTGGTAGTATTTATCAGTGGACTTATTCATCTCTTAAATAGAGTGGTAGATGGAAGCGGCGCAGAGCAGACAGTTGGATTGAGGATGATATCAATTGCAATCATAGCCGTACTCTTTTTCATTGTACTATTTATCCAAATGAGCTGGCGACATTCTATCAAGAAAAAAACGTGGAGAACATTGAATCATAAATAAGCAAACAAAAAAGGCATCTGTGATCGAACGTTCACGAGATGCCTTTAAATCGTATTAGAACTTGAAGTGCTCATTTAGGTTGATAACTCCTTAAATAGATTTTTTCAATTCTTTTACTGCTTGTGTAATTGTGATACCATAAGCGATATTTGCTTGGTTATTTGCATCAATAGCCATAAACAAATTTTTCTTTGTATCAAGTGCTACACGGTATTTTAATACTTTATTACCAAATGTCATAATAATTCTCCTCTCTTGATTCTTATGAAAGGCAACGATATCTGATAACGAAATTCCATGATTACTATAACATGGCTTTTTATCCGTGTAAAGTAGAAAGTTTTTTAATTCGGTAGTATTTTTTGGTGAAAGCCCTTTTACGTAGTATAATAGAACTAGCAAAGAAGGAGGTTTTTATCATGGGAGAATCATACAAGAATATCTTAGTTGCAGTAGATGGCTCTGATCAGTCAGAAAATGCTTTTCAAGAAGCAATAAAAATTGCTAAACGAAACGGTGCTACCTTGCATATATTGTCTGTTATTGAAGAGATGGGCAATTACTTTGGTGAACTGACGATGTCGATGGGAACAGTGATGGAAGAGCTTCGTTCAAGAGAAGAAGAAGAAATGAAAAAACGTGAGACAAAGGCACTTGAACAGGGCATAACGAATGTATTTACGTATGTTATGTACGGTTATCCTAAATCGTTGATTGCAGATTTTACAGAGTCAAAGGAACCGATTGATCTGATTGTAATCGGCAGAACAGGGTTAAATGGTTTTGAACGATTGATGGTGGGATCAACGACTTCTTATGTTGTTAATCATACGAAAGCCAATGTTTTGGTGGTTAATAATATCGTGTAAAAGCTACAGCGTATTTCAAAACACCTGGAACAAACTCTTTGAGTTATATTAACGTTACTACCGTTTATCCGAATTTTAAGAGGCTGAGATGTAACTCTTCGAGTTATGACTCAGCCTCTTTTGGTCCAATTGCTCATGCCTAAACGACTGTTATCACAGCCTTTTTTTATATTGACATTAAAGTTAGGTTTCATGTTATAGTACAACAAAAGCAATCGGAGGTATAAAATGACAGGGAAAACAGTAAAACAAGTAGCGGAAATTCTTAATATTCCAAAATCAACATTAAGGTATTACGACAAAGTCGATCTTCTAAAACCAACCAGAAAAGAAAACGGCTACCGGGTTTACCAAGAGCTGGATCTTATCATGATCAAGTACATATTAGTCATGAAATATGGTGAGTTTAGTCTTGAAGAAATGCAGTTGATTTTGAAGATGATGGGAGTAGAAACCACGGCTAGCTGCAAAGAACAAACAGAGCGATTAATTGACTCAAAGAAAAAGTTCTTTCAAGATAAAATCGACTACTACAAGCAAATGTTATCGTTGTTCGAAAAAATTCCGGAAATAAACGACTTCAATGTGGAAGACGAGAGCAAAATCGATCGATACATTGAGGAAATCTATCAGATGATCTCAGAAAATGGAACGATGGACCAATGAAGACATTATTATTTGCACCTGAAACCTTTAATCTAGCGGAAACGACTAGAATGATTGAAGTCGCTAAAGCATGTCAGTCTCAAGCCATCTGTATTTTTATGGGGTATAGTCGGAAATTTGCTACTTTTATCGAGAAAGAAGGCTTTGAGTTTAACTATTTAACGCCTCATTTAGCAGAGACGGATATCCAAAATATTATGAAATTTGATCAAATGAAAACCGTCAGAATTCCTTTTACTTATAATATGTTGAGAATGAGGATCGAAAATGAATTGCAATTGATTGAAAAAATCGACCCTGATGGAATCATTATCGGTTCTACGATCAGTTTACTAATCAGTGCCCGTGTAAAAAAAGTTCCACTGATTTATGTTAAACCGTATGCTTATAGCCGAGCGCATATAGAAGGTCCACTATTTATGAAAGAATCAAAGCCGTATATAAAAAAAATAGTGAAAGCACTTCTTTTAAACTTAAAATGGCTCCCAAAAGACATTAAAAAGCTGATAAAAGAATTTGGAGTGAAAGACCATTTTGAATATACAATTGATGCGATGTCTGCAGATTTAAATTGTATTACGACTCCGGAACTCTTAACGAAAAATCCTGTTTTACCAAAGAATAGCGTCTATGTAGGGCCCATTTTTGCAAAGTTAAATGAAGAAATACCTCGAGACTTACAGCAGTTATTGGAGATAAGTACAAAACCGCTCATTTATTGTAGTATGGGCAGCTCAGCTAATCACCAACTTATTTTTGACCTGTTACAAAGCTTTGATGGACTAGCTGTTGAAGTAATCAGCCCAATGAAAAGCTACTTAACAGAAGAACAAATAAAGCAACTTCCGAAGAATGTTCATCTCTTTGATTGGCTGCCTGCAATGGCCGTTCAAAATAAAGTCATGGCTTGTGTTCTTCATGGCGGCGAAGGAACTGTTCAAACGGCGTGTTTCGCTGGAAAACCATTTATTGGTATTGGCTTACAAAAAGAACAAGAATATAATATTGACTGCTGTGTTAAGTATGGTAATGCGATCCAAATAAAGAAAAATAAATTGAAAGATCAACATCTATTTAAAAAAAATATCCAAAAGCTTTTAGAAGAATCGATCTATAGGCAACAAGCTAAAAAATTGCAGCAAGAGCTTCAGTCAATGGAAGGAAGTACCATGGCTGCCAAAGAATTGCTGCAATTCGTAACTGCGAATGCTAAATAAAAAAAGCAAAAAGGTTTGGGATATAAGTCTGAACGAAAAATTCAGATACCAGTCAACTTGATTGGCATCTGGATTATTTTGTTGTACAAAAATAAGAACACCTTTGCTAAAATAAAAGTGACTAAGCCAATAAACTAGTGAGATGTTCTTATGCTTAAAAATTATAATACGAATCAAGTCGTTCTTCCTCTAGATTTTAGCGTTCAGTTAGAAAAAAACGAATCAACAGCCACCTTCAGAAAAAGAAACAGGTAAAATCTATCGCTAACGAAAAATTGACGTTGCGCCTACTTTCGGCTTATTGAAAGCTTGTTTATGTTTTCAATTACTTTTCTCTATTTGTCAGTTTAATTCAATTCAAATCCTTGTTCTTTTAAATATCCAGCAATTTCTGGTCTTCTAACTTCTTCAAAAAAAGCAATGTTTTTTTCTGACCAGGAGGTTGCCTGTTGATTACTTTCTCGGGAGGCATAATATTTTTTTGACAAATCTTCGTATTCACTTAAATCAGAAAATTGTTCTTTTGGATAATAATTTTCACCCACTTGATTTTTTTCTAATAGTCTAGGTTTAATTTGATTCTTACTAGCCGGAACACCAATTGTTAATCCAAATAATGGTAACGTATACTTAGGTAATTTCAAAAGCTTAGAAACTTCCCTTACATCATTACGAATGCCACCAATATAACAAATTCCTAATTCCATGGACTCAGCAGCTACCACCATACTTTGTGCAGCAATTGCTGCATCGACTACACAGACTAGTAAAGACTCCATATTTTTTAGCCCATCTAATGATTTTTTTTGTTCAATTAATAGTCTAGATTGTCGATACAAATCCGCAATAAATACATAAAATGCACCTGTTTTGTTGACATAAGATGCACTATTCGTAATTTCTGCCAATTGTGCTCTTAACGCCTCATCTGTAATCTCTAAAATCGAAAATGACTGAACGAAGTGAGAAGAAGATGCACTTCGCGCTGCAGTTATCAACGTTTTTTTTGTTTCAGCAGATAAAGGAATTTCTTTAAAGTCTCTTACTGAAGCATGCTCTGTTAGTTTTTTTATTGATTCATTCATCAAATTTCCCCTCCTTTGTATGTACTTTATTATAGACTTTAGGTATCTATAGTACAATACTGTCAAAAATGATACCTAATCACCATATGAATAAAAAGGCTCTATGCTTCCTGATGATTGTAGCGATCCTGAAAAGTTAGGCTTTTTCTTTTTTTGATAACATTAATTGGCAAAAAGATGAAAAAAGTGATTGGGACATAACTCTACGAGTTACGACCCAATCACTTGGAATCCGGATAAACGGTGGAAGCAGAAGCAATCCCTTCGGAAATAAGCTGAAATTCACAAAAATTTGAAGAACAATTTTCGTGAATTCCCTCTTATTTCTCGGGGTTAAACACTTCTGTCCCATCCTCCTTCTATTTTGTTTGTCTTGGTATTTTGTCCCAAGTGCTCTTTTTTTTTATCGTTAAATTTATGAAGTCATGATCATAGGTAAAATCATTGGATGGCGTTCTGTTTTTTCAAATAGGAAGGGTTGTAGTGCAGCGGTTATAGCATCACACAACTTCGCTTCTGTACAGTTTTCATCACGTAATGCTTCACGGATCGCATTAAATAGTACACGCTGTCCTTCATGAATCATTTCGCCTGATTCTCTCATATAGACAAATCCGCGAGATAAGATATCTGGACCAGCTAAAATTTCTTTGTTTTTAATGTCGACTGTTGCGACTGCTAAAACTAAGCCTTCTTCTGAAAGAATGCGGCGGTCCCGCAAGACAACATTACCAATATCACCGACACCGTTACCATCTACGTAAACATCACTGGCATTGAAATGACCAGCGATTCGAGCTTCATTAGCCGTTAAAGCTAAAACATCACCATTTTCCATGATGAAACAATTGTCCGCTGGAACACCAACATCTTGTGCTAACGATGCATGGATTTTCAACATTCTAAATTCACCATGTACAGGCACAAAATACTTAGGCTTCATCAAGCTCAACATTAATTTTTGCTCTTCTTGACCACCATGACCTGAAGTGTGGATGTTATTGATTTTTCCATGAATAACTTCAGCACCAGCTTCAGACAGTAAGTTGATCAAACGGTTAACACTTGTTGTATTTCCAGGAATCGGTGAACTTGAGAAGATCACTGTATCCCCAGGTTGTACTGAAATCTGGCGGTGTGTTCCGTTAGCGATTCGACTTAAAGCCGCCATCGGTTCACCTTGAGATCCTGTACATAAAATCATTGTTTCGCCAGCAGGAAGCTGATTTAGCTCACTAGCATCCACAAACGTTCCTTTTGGCACATTGATATAGCCTAAATGTTCACCGTTAACGATTGCATTTTCCATACTGCGTCCAAATACTGCAATTTTACGACCAGTTGCAACGGCAGCATCTGCCGCTTGTTGTAGACGGAAAATATTTGAAGCAAAACTAGCAAAGATAATTCTACCCTCGATTTTTTCGAAAATCTTCAAAATAGAAGAGCCAATCGTTTTTTCTGATTTAGTAAACGTTGGAATCTCTGCATTCGTACTATCTGAAAGTAGGCATAAAACACCTTCTTCACCTAATTTTGCCATACGATGCAAGTTTGCTGGTTCTCCAACGGGTGTGAAATCAAACTTGAAATCGCCCGTTGCAACAATATTACCAGACGGCGTCTTAACGACGACACCTAATGCATCAGGGATACTGTGGGTGGTTCTGAAAAAGCTGATAGCAGTTTTTCGGAAACGAATCACGGTATCTTCATTGATTTCATGTAACTCAGCATCACGCAATAAACCATGTTCATCCAATTTGTTGGTGATCAGCGCTAATGCTAATGGTCCAGCATAAATGGGAATATTGGCTTGACGCAATAAATATGGAACGCCGCCAATGTGATCTTCATGTCCATGAGTGATAACTAACGCTTTGACTTTGTGCAGATTTTGAACGATATAGCTGTAATCTGGAATAACGTAGTCGATCCCAAGTAAATCATCTTCTGGAAACTTGATTCCAGCATCAATAATGATGATCTCATCTTGGAATTGAACCCCATAAGTGTTTTTCCCAATCTCGCCCAAGCCACCAATCGCAAAAACGCCAGTCTCATTATTTTTAATATTTACTTTCATATTAAAACTCCGTTAAAGAAAATTCCGCATGTTCTTTTTCATAAGCTAAATGATTTTCATCAAGCGCTTGGATGTATTCAATATTATATGGGGTATTTTCTTCTACTTGTTGGCGTACGATAACATCGTCTTTTGCCTCAACGTAAATAGATTTTGTATCTTCTCTTTTTGGGTTTCTTGTTTTTGTTTCTTGATAATAAACTTTATAAATCATAGTTTTTTCTCCTTTATCTGCCTAAGCAGTTAATTATTTATTTTTATAGATTGTTTTACTGTAAATTTGAACACAACAAAATGAGGTGGTTGCCCACCTTAAAAACAATTGGCATCAAAAACTTCAGTTGATGATGACATGAAGCCTCGACTTTGCTTCACTTTACTGATTTTATGGAAACTGTACTTTCTTTCAACCGTTCCTCGTGTTGTGTTGTACAACAATTAATCGTATTTTATCACAAAAAGGCAAATAAGTATAGAAACAGACTTACAGCTTTAAAGAAAAACTTACGATCCATTAGGTTCTTTTAACGGTGTTTTTTTCTTTTTATTGAAATACAAATTTAAAGCAACCAAATGGACTAAATAGACAATGGCCAAAGTAGTTGTCATGAAGGGATTGCGGATGATTATACAAGGGATCGCGAAAACAATAAATAGCGTTGAAAATAATTTTACGCGCCCAAATGGTGTGATTTTCTTTTCTATAATTGATGCCTGAATATATCTTTGATAATAGGTAGATTCAATAAATTTTGTGTATAGATAATCAGAGCTACGCATCCAGAAAAATGCCGTTAAAATATAAAAAATCGTCGTAGGCAAAATCGGCAGAAAAATGCCTAAAGTTCCTAACACAAACGTAAGAGAACCCAAAGAAATGTAGAGTATTTTTTTCATTAATTTGATCCCATCACCTTCAGTTTATTTTAATAAAAAAATTAAAGTTGCTACCATTATAACATAGTTAAAATGGTCCAGTTGATCATTCAAAAAAAAAGACTGGGATTTTCATTCAAATATAATTTACCTGACTATTGGTTTTATGCTATAGTGGAAGCACTGGATCAAAATTGGAATAGGAGATGATTGATTGAAATTGATGTGGCGTTACACGATGAGATATAAGAAATTATTGTTTTTAGATTTCATTTGTGTTTTTGGATTTATATTGATAGAACTAGGGTTACCAACGATTTTAGCACGAATGATCGATGTTGGAATCAAAAACAATGATTATGATTATGTAAAACAACAAGGCTTGTTCATGATCGGAATCACAGTTATTGGCGTAGTGATGAACATTATGTTGGGGTATTTTGGCGCACGAATGACAACAAATATTGTCCGTGATATTCGGGATGATCTATTTGAAAAAGTACAGACTTTTTCCCATCGTGAATATGAAACAATAGGTGTTTCTTCATTGATTACTAGAACAACGAATGATGCGTATCAAATCATGTTGTTTATGGGGAATATTTTACGAATCGGTTTCATGACACCGATGATGTTTTTTGTCAGCTTATATATGGTTATGCGAACAAGTCCGTCATTAGGTTGGTTCGTTTTAGGTGCTTTGCCGTTTCTATTAGCAGCTGTGGTATTGATTGCTAAAGTATCTGAGCCGTTATCCAATAAACAGCAAAAAAACTTAGATGGAATCAACGGAATCTTAAGAGAAAATCTTTCGGGTTTACGAGTGATTCGCGCTTTTGTAAACGAAAAGTTTGAAGAAAGTCGTTTTAGTAAAGTTAATGAAGACTATACGAAAAGTTCGAAGAGCCTTTTCCGCTTGATGGCAGCAGCACAACCAGGATTTTTCTTTCTATTTAATATCGTGATGGTGTTGATTATTTGGAATGGTGCACTTCAGATCGATCAAGGTAGCTTATTAGTTGGGGACCTGATTGCGTTTATCGAATATATTTTCCATGCACTATTTTCATTTATGCTATTTGCAAGTGTTTTTATGATGTATCCTCGTGCAGCTGTTTCAGCTCGCCGAATCCAAGAAGCTTTTGATATGGAACCTGTGATTCGTGAAAATGAAGCTGGTATTACAGAAACGAAGACAAAAGGCTACTTAGAATTTAAAAACGTAACTTTTGCTTATCCTGGGCATTCAGAAAGTCCGGTGATCCGTAATGTTAGTTTTACCGCCTCTCCTGGAGAAACCGTTGCATTTATCGGTAGTACTGGAAGCGGGAAATCGACTTTGATCCAATTGATTCCACGTTTTTATGATGTTTCAGAAGGTGAAGTATTGCTGGATGGAGTAGATGTACGTGATTACAAGTTGAGTGCATTACGCAATAAAATCGGTTATATTCCACAAAAAGCTTTGCTATTTACAGGAACGATCGCAGAAAATATGCGTTATGGGAAAGAAGATGCAACGATCGAAGAAATGGAATTAGCAGCAGATATTGCCCAAGCAACTGAGTTTATTTCACAAAAACCTGATGGATACGATGAACTTCTTTCAGAAGGTGGAGCAAACTTCTCAGGAGGGCAAAAACAGCGCTTGGCGATTGCTAGAGCTGTGATCCGCCGTCCAGAAGTTTATATATTTGATGATAGTTTCTCAGCACTAGATTATCAGACAGACGCGAATTTAAGAGCTCGTTTGAAAAAAGAAACAACAGAATCAACTGTATTGATCGTAGCTCAACGTGTGGGGACGATCATGCATGCAGATAAGATCGTTGTTTTAAACGAAGGGGATGTCGTTGGCATCGGTACCCATCGTGAATTACTTGAGAATTGCCCTATCTATTATGATATTGCCGCTTCTCAATTGTCAGAGGAGGAATTAGCATGAAAAACGCACTCTCTTCTATTAGACGTTTAGGCAGATATATCAATCCTTATAAAGGGACTTTTATTTTAGTGATCTTGTTTACAGTTCTAACGGTGGCATTTAATGCAGCGATGCCTTATGTGTCAGGTTTGCCGATCACTGAGATCAGTAAAAATGTTGCAGCAGGGGAAGGCTTGAATTACTCATATATCATCCAATGTTTAATTTGGATCTTGATCGTTGGGATTGGTTATTGTGTGGCTCAATTTTTATCAGGCTTTTTGATGGCGGCAGTTGTGCAACACTCAATGCGAGATTTGCGTCGAGATATTGATGAAAAAATCAATCGCTTGCCGGTTTCCTATTTTGATAAAAATCAACAAGGAAATATTTTATCACGTGTGACCAATGATGTGGATGCTGTGAGCAATGCGATGCAGCAAAGTTTCATTAATATCGTTTCAGCTATTTTAGGTATCGTAATGGCCGTTGTAATGATGTTTTATATCAATTGGCTGATGGCGTTGATTTCGATCATAATGATTCCTTTATCATTACTTATTTCAAAAACGATTGTTGGCATTTCACAAAAATACTTTCAAGGAATGCAAAATGCGCTTGGAAATTTAAACGGCTACGTACAGGAAAATATGACTGGTTTTAGTGTGTTGAAACTTTATGGTCGTGAATCAGAAACGTTACAAGGCTTTAAAAAGGTCAATCACAACCTAAATAGTTTCGGTTTTAAAGCAACCTTTATTTCAGGATTGATGTTGCCGCTTGTCCAAATGACAGCGTATGGAACGTATATTGGTATGGCCGTTTTAGGTAGTTACTATGTTATTACAGGTGCTATCGTGGTTGGACAGCTACAAGCTTTTATCCAGTATATTTGGCAGATCAGTCAGCCAATGGGAAATATCACACAATTGTCGGCGGCGTTGCAAAGTGCTTCAGCTGCGACGACACGTGTATTTGAAATTTTAGATGAACCAGAAGAAGAATTAAACGAGCACGATATTCCATTACCGGAAAATGTTCAGGGTTCTGTTCAGTTTGATAATGTCAGCTTTAGCTATGATCCTGCAAAACCATTGATCAGAAACTTGAACTTTGAAGTAAGAGCAGGTCAAACGGTCGCAATCGTTGGACCAACTGGAGCTGGAAAAACAACCTTGATCAATTTATTGATGCGTTTTTACGATGTCACTGATGGAGCAATCAAAGTCGACGGGATCGATACGAAGAAAATGGATCGTAGTGATGTCCGTTCCGTTTTTGGAATGGTCTTGCAAGACGCTTGGCTATATGAAGGCACAATTGCTGATAATATCCGTTTCGGTAAATTGGATGCGACTGATTATGAAGTAGTAGATGCAGCTAAGACTGCGAATGTTGATCATTTTATCCGAACTATGCCTGGCGGTTATGAGATGGAAATCAATTCTGAAGGAGACAATGTCTCCCTTGGACAAAAGCAATTATTGACGATTGCTAGAGCTGTGATTTCTGATCCAAGAATATTGATTTTAGATGAAGCAACAAGTTCAGTTGATACTCGTTTAGAAGCATTGATCCAAAAAGCGATGGAACGAGTTATGGAAGGGCGCACAAGTTTTGTGATCGCTCACCGTTTATCAACTATTCGTGAAGCGGATCTGATCCTTGTGATGAACCAAGGTGAAATCATTGAAAAAGGAACGCATATTGAGCTTTTAGAGCAAGGCGGCTTTTATGAAAAATTATATAATAGCCAATTCGCTGAAGATGGCGATTATGAGTAACTAAAACATGAAAAAGCACAAAACAGACTTCTGTTCTAGAAGATTGTTTTGTGCTTTTTCTGTTTGTATGAGATGAGATTGGGCAAAGATCATTCAGATAGATCATCCTTCAGGCTAACTTTGCAGAAAGATACTGCAAAACTGCTTCTGTTCTATCTAAGTAATCTCGAATAGAATTAAATGAAGGAGGGAGATCATGAAACAGAACAAGCGCTTATTGAAGATGTTTCAACAGTCTAAACTGGTGACTTTAGCAGAAATAAAAACGAAAGAGAGGGTATCAGAAAGAAGAGCTAGAGAACAAATAAAAGAGCTAAAAGAAATTGGGGGAAGTCATGGATTCGAAATTAAAACCATTTATGGTAGGGGCTATCGTTTACTTGTTACAGAACAAGCGTACTTTCAACAATTTTTATTAGACCAGTCAAATGAATTAGATGAAAGAATCAATCATCAACAGTTTCGTGTCGGAATTATTTTGTTTTTATTGTTTCAGCAACATGGCTACATAACAATTAAAGAATTAGCTAAATATATTAATGTAAGCGAATCCACTGTAAAAAGAGATCTTCAGCTTGTTCATAAAAAATTGCAAGAAGCAGAACTTCAATTAGAATCAAAATCGCATTATGGTGTCAAAATCAACGGAACAGAAATAGCGTATCGAAAAGCTTTTATTCATCATTTAAATGAAATAAATAAGTACTATCCAACCCAAGATGACTTTTTTTGTTTCCGATCATCTATGGATCTATATGGATTAAAGCCTATGGTATCGGAAATGTTTCGTCAAAAGAAAATTAGTATATCAGATGCGGGGTTCTCATCCCTGATTATCCATCTGGAAATTCTGATTTATCGATTGGAAAATAGAAATTGGATTTCTGATTTTCAAATGGAAAATCCTATTCACAACAGCTACCTAGAATTAGCGGATGCGTTAGCAAATAGGCTTGAAGAGTATTATAAAATACAAATTCCAGCGTTAGAAAGAAAATATTTAGCAGCACAACTGATTGGCAAAACATCTATTGCCAATGGAACAATTGAAAATACGATTAAGATCAGGCAGCAGATATCTGCAATCTTAAAGTTGCTGGATCAGCAATTTTTAACGTCGTTTTCGGATGATAAAGAGCTGATTGAAGCCTTGTTATTACATATTTATCCGATGATGAAGCGAATTGCTTTTTCACTGACATTGACGAATCCGCTGATTGACCTTGTATCGACTAAGTATGCAAACACATTCCTGATTGCATTAAAGTTTACCCAACTATGGGAAACCCATACATTGGATAACATTGTATTGCAATTATCCAGAGATGAAATTGGTTATTTAGCATTACATTTTGCGGCAAGTTTAGAAAAAGCGCAAGAAGCTTTTTTTCAACAATTTAAGCGTGTTGTACTGTTGTCTAATCATGGACGCGCAGCGGATTACTTACTAAATTCGAAAATAACCAAGCTTTTCCCGAAAGCGTCAATTTTACACTATCCATATTTTGATGCTACAAATCCAGTTTTTGAGGAAGCCGACATTATTTTAAACGCAACCCAGACAGAGCCAGAACTTGAAAAAAACTATTCCATGTTATCAATTCCTGTGATTCCCTCAGAAGCTGAATTGAATTATATGAAGAAAGCACTATTACTGAAAAAAGAAATGAACAGTGTTGAAAAACATCAAATGACTGAGCTATTTTCAGAGCAATTTTTCTATTTGAAAAAAAGTTCAACAGATAGTTATCTGCAAGTGATAGAAAAAATGGCAGAGGAGATGGTCCAGAAAAAGTACGCCTATGAAAGATTTCCAGCATTGGTCTTACAGCGAGAACAACGGTTTACGACGATTTACGAAAATGGAGTGGCAGGACCTCATAGTATGTTAATGGAAGCCAAACGTAACTGCATTGGTGCTTGTATTTTAGAGAAGCCGCTGATTTATCAAGGCAAAGAGGTCCAGCTGATTTTTTTATTAAACTTAAAAAAAGGCAATAATTTCTTGTATAAAGAAATTAGTAATCTGTTGTTAGCGATAATGGAAAATTATCATTTGAGGAAGCAGTTACTGCAAGTGACCTCCTTTGAAGAGTTTTATCAGATTCTCTTCTCACTATGTAATCAGGAGGGATTTGAATGAACGAAGAAACGATTATTATGACACTTATTTCAGAGGGGGGTGGTGCTAGAGCTAAAAGTTTACAAGCGATTCGAGCTGCTAGAGCAGGTGATTTTGCTAAGAGTGAAATGTTAATGAGAGAAGCGAAATACGCACTAAAAAAAGCCCATAATTACCAAACTAAACTTATTCAAACTGAGATAGCGAATCAATCAATCCCAATTTCGCTGCTATTAATCCATGCACAAGACCATTTGATGAATGCTTTAACTGTCAATGAGCTGTCAAAAGAAATCATTGAAAATTTAAAGGAGAGAAGGGATTGATCCTATGTGCAGCATTTTATTAGTTTGTGCAGGAGGCTTTTCAACGAGTATGCTGCTTCAAAAAATGCAGAAAGCCGCAGACGAACAAGGAGTTCGTGTGCAGATTGAGGCGTGTGGTACAGGAGATGTGTCTTATTTTAAGCATTACAATATTTTATTACTAGCACCACAAACCGCTCATTTGGAAGAAGCCTTAAAAGAACAATACCATATGCCGATTCTTCTGATTGATGGGCTAGATTACGGCAGTCTAGCAGGCGCTGCTGTTTTAAAAAAGGCCTTGGAAAAATATAGCGAATAACTCTCTCTACTTGTACAAGCTAGTCTTTCGTAAAAAAGCTAGAAATAAAATGAGCAAAAGTGCACTGAAGTCAATGCTTGATGTTAATTACACGAGGAGACTAAAAGGAACGTTACTACCCAGGTTATACGAGGAGGAATAAAAATGACAAAAAAGGGAAATTTTAATGCAAAGCTACAGCAATTTGTTGTGAAGTTTACCAACTTATTGGTCATTCGAACGATTGCCAATGGGATGGTTCGGATTTTACCAGTAACGATGGTCGGTTCAATCGCTGCTATTTTATTAAATGGAATTCAATTTCAATGGTATCTTGATTTCTTGGAAAGCAGTGGCTTGGGACATTTGCTGCAATTAGGTTCTTCAATGACGACAGACTTGATCACAGTTTATGTGATTTTGTCTTTATCAGCTGCGATGGCCAAAAATTTGGAACGAAGCCAGTATGAAGGAATCATGTCAGCCTTTCTAGTTTATTTTATCATTACCCCAACGACAACAGTTAAAGTTGGCGAAAAAACAGTTCAGGCTTTTGATTTTAGTGTGCTAGGCTCAAAAGGCATGTTCGTAGGGATGATTGTAGCGATTTTGATTCCTTATTTATATTCAAAAATATTGGATCGAAATTGGCGTATCAAACTACCAGATGCTGTTCCACCAATGGTAGCAAATTCATTTTCTGCTCTGATTCCTGTGATTTTACTAGCAACAGGTGCAATTATTTTTAATGGCCTATTTGCGGCAACGCCATTTGGTGATATTCACACGGCAATCTACACAGTATTACAGACTCCATTAAAACATATGAGTGATTCGGTTATAACGATGTTGGTCATCGTTGGATTTGGAGAGATTTTATGGTGGTTTGGTATTCATGGAAGTTCAGCAATTGGTGCTATTACAGCAACTTTGTACTTACCACCTTTAATTGAAAATATAACTGCATACGCTAATGGACAAGCATTACCTAGTATTTTAAATGAGGGCTTATTGAATGTTTATAAAGGCCCAAGACACTTAGCTTTGGCAATGTTACTGATCTTTGCTTGTCGAAGTATTCAATTGAAATCAGTCGGTAAAGTTGCGATCATTCCGAGCTTTTTTGGTATTAGTGAGCCAATGAAATTTGGGATTCCGATGGTCTTAAACCCGTCCTTGTTTTTCCCAATGTTTTTAGCACCAATCATCTCAATTACGATGGCTTATTTTGCAATCAGTTGGGGCTTGGTACCGAGAGTAGGTGTACAACTTCCATGGGCTCTTCCTCCTGTTATTAGTGGTTTTATCGCAGGTGGCTGGCGTGGAGCAACATTGCAAATCCTCCAATTTACTGCATCTGTTCTATTATATTTACCCTTTATAAAAAGTTTGGATAAGCAAAAGCTGATAGAAGAAGTGAAGCTAGAAGGAGAAAACTAAAAATATGGAACTGATTAGAAAGAACAATCAAATGATTTTATGCAGCCAAAACGTTGAAGCAATTGAAGAAATAGGATTTAGTACGCATCCATACAATGGTCGCTGGCAAGCTATCGGTCAAAGTACGAGAACTAACGAGGGGTTGATTTTTGAGGATCCGATGCCGAAGCAACGCCTTTATTACCAAGTGATTACACAGGATTCGAAGCAAATTATAGCGGAAAGGCGGGTAAATCTAGTTCATAGTTTTAACATGCGTGATTTAGGCGGTTATTTAGGTGTTGATAATCGTCCGGTAAAGTGGAGTTTATTTTTCCGATCCGATGATCTATCAAGTTTAGACACACGAGACCGTTGCTATCTAGAAGAGATGGGGATTCGATCAATTGTGGATTACCGTAGTGAGGGGGAAAAAGAAAAACACCCCAATCAATTGATCTCAAATACCCAGACATATGAATTCTCCCCAAACGCTAAAGTAGCGGCTCTAGCGTCATCAACATTAAAAGATGATCAGGAAAAAGTCGCACAATTAGTTTCATTAGCAGCATCTAGCAAAGGTCGGGAAGAATTGGTTGAACGCTTAGACGAAATGGCACAGCAAATGGAAGACTTAGTAGCAGAACCTTATGCAATTACAGCTTACCGAGAAATGTTGCAATTGCTGGAAGTGCCAGAAAGATTACCGATGATCCAGCATTGTCGCGGTGGTAAAGACCGGACTGGTTGGGGAGCTGCTTTGATTCTATTTATTCTGGGCGTATCGGAAGAGGCGATCATGGAGGACTATCTTTACACTAAAAAGGTAAATACGCTTAGAAATCAAAAAAGAATGGCGGAATATCAGCAATATACAGATGATTCCTTTGTTTTAGATTATCTCTACAGCTTAATGGATACAAAAGAAAGTTACTTTATAAGAGCTTTAGATAAAGTGAAAGAGCTATCTGGAGATATAGACACGTATTTAACTGAATATTTAGGAATAACTGAAAAGAAAAAACAAGTGTATCAACAGTTATATTTAGCAAGTGAGGGGGAAAAATAGTGGTTGGTTTTCCAAAAGATTTCTTATGGGGCGGCGCGATTGCGGCTAACCAAGCAGAAGGTGGATTTGGTCTAGGCGGTAAAGGATTGAGTTTGGCAGATGTACACTTATATGATCCTACACAAGATATTCAAGCTGCTAGTCTAGATTCAGACATGACTTTAGCCCAAGTAGAGCAACGAATCAAAGATCAAAATGGCTATTATCCTAAACGAGTGGGGATCGATTTTTATCATACTTATCCAACAGATTTAGCTTTACTAAAGGAAATGGGCTTCAAAACGTTTCGCACATCGATTGATTGGAGCAGGATTTTCCCACAAGGAGATGAATTAGAACCAAATGAGGAGGGATTAGCTTTTTATGATCGCCTGATCGATTCAATTATTGCGAATGGCATGGAACCGATCATTACCATGCTTCATTATGAAACACCCTTGTATCTGACCACAAAATACGGTGGCTGGCAAAATAGAAAGCTAGTCGATTTTTTCGTGAAATATGGCAAAATCTTATTAGAAAGATACCAAGGGAAAGTCAATTATTGGATCGTGATCAATCAAATCAATTTGGTTCAATTTGAGTCATTTAATTCAACTGGTATTTGCAGTGATCAAACAGATCACTTAGAACAAGCAAAGTTTCAAGCAATTCATCATCAATTTGTGGCAAGTGCTAAAGTCGTTGAACTAGCCAAACAAATTGCCCCAACTATAAAAGTGGGCACTATGGTTGCCGATTGCACCGCTTATCCTTATTCCTGTGATCCAAACGATGTTTTATTAGCATTAAAACGGAATCGCATGCAGTATTTTTATACAGATGTCCAATTGAGGGGGCGTTATCCACAATATGCATTAAATTACTTTAGTGATCATAAAATAACGATCAAAAAAGAAGCAGGAGACGATGAGTTATTAAGACGGGCAACGATGCAATTTTTAGCGTTATCTTATTATTATTCTCAAACAGTCTCCTCTAAACAGGATACAATGAACCCTATGACAATGACTAAAAATCCTCATTTAAAGGCAAATCCATGGGGCTGGGCTGTTGATCCACAAGGTTTTTATAATAGCTTGAGTCAGTATTACGATCGGTATCAAGTACCATTGATGGTGGCCGAGAATGGGTTTGGTATGTATGATCAGGTGGAGCATGGTCGAATACATGACGATTATCGTATCGATTATTTACGAGAGCATATTTTGCAAATGCAGCAAGCACTGCAAGATGGCGCTGAGATTTTTGCTTATTGCGCTTGGGGACCGATTGATATTGTAAGTTGTTCTTCGGCTGAAATGGAAAAACGTTATGGTTTTATCTATGTAGTTCAAGATAATGCTGGCAATGGTAGTAAGCAGCGTATAAAAAAAGATTCATTCTGGTGGTATCAAAAGGTAATTGAATCAAACGGAAATGTGCTATAGGTAAGCAAATACCGATAGAAGTTGAGTAGAATGCGTCTTAATCGGAAAAATAAAATATAAGATGTTTCGCTTTTCTAATCCGTAAAAATTGTTTTAGTTGAAACAAAGCACATAGGTATTTTTGTTTTTATTATCTATATGAACTCTAAGGATCTAGGATTTCGCTTTTTTGAGCTAATCTTAGGTCCTTTTTTCAATAAAATGATGCAATTAGTTAGTGGCAAAAATAAAATATTTGTTATACTTAACTTATTAGGAGAGTGACAAGTATGACAAAGGATTATTTTATTGCAGCAAGTGCAGATGTATACGGTAACGTAGTATTAGCTAAGGACACCAGTATCTGGTTTCAATCTGTGTTACGAGGAGACAATAATTCAATTACAATCAATGCAGGAAGTAATGTGCAAGATGGTACAGTAATTCATGTGGATCAAAATGCTCCAGTTGTCATTGGAGAAAATGTAACGATCGGCCATCACTGTATGCTTCATGGTTGTACAATAGAAGAAGGTGCTTTAATAGGGATGAGCTCGACAGTCTTAAATCATGCAATAGTTGGGAAAAATAGTATGATTGGTGCTGGCTCTTTAGTGACTGAAGGAACTGAAATACCGCCAAATGTTTTGGCATTTGGACGTCCTGCTAAAGTGATTCGTCCCTTGACACGTGAAGAGCTTCGCAAAAACAAAGAAAATGCACAGCACTATATTGAGTTGTCAAAAGAGTTCGCTGTGGAGAAGTACCCACGATTAACTTGAGCAAAGAGAGTAGAATGATAGAGTCTGGTAGTTGACAACGATGATTGAACAAAAATAGCCTTCATTGAAGGAATATTTTTCTGAAAAACACATCTACTTGACTGGCAATCTATCACTGTTTTTAATTAGTGCAAGAACGCATAACCTTCGAAAAAATCATGCATAGGTGTTAGGCTTGGTTTATGAAACAAGAAGGAAGTGAGGAATAAATGTTTTTAAAAGTGAGTGATGAAGCGCAGGTCAAGTTGACTCCTTATATTCACGTTCAGGCAGTGATTATTTTAGATTTAGATGATGGTGTTGGTAAGTATTCTAAAATGGGGATTTGTTCACTTGATACAAGCTTTCGCTTGTTAATATTAGAGCAGCTGCAGGATAAATCGGATTTTGATTTGACTCTGGATTCAGACATTGGAGCCGTTTATATCAAGGATTACTCTAAAAGATATATGGATGAGGAAATGACCTTGGAAGTTGATCCTAGATTGCAGGTTTTTAAGTTGAACAGCCCAAGTGGCATTTTGGATGGGAATGTCCCTATTGTCGATTTACGGCTGGAACACGATAGAGAATAGCTAAAAAAAAAGAGTGTGATCGGGACATAACTCTACGAGTTACAACCAATCACTTGGAATCCGAATAAACGGTGGAAGCAGAAGTAACCCCTTCCGAAACAAGCTGAAATTCACAAAAATTTGAAGAACAATTCTCGTGAATTTCAGCTTATTTCTCGGGGTTAAACACTTCTGTTCCANTAACCCCTTCCGAAACAAGCTGAAATTCACAAAAATTTGAAGAACAATTCTCGTGAATTTCAGCTTATTTCTCGGGGTTAAACACTTCTGTTCCATCCTCACTCAAAATAGAATAAAAAGTAGATTGCTACAGCTGTTTAGCTTAGCATTAATTGAGGACCTAACTTTTTTAGTTTGGTCTTTTTAGGTCAAATAAATGATCAATATGAGCATAAGTATTCCCTGCAAGTCTTGCAATAGGTTGAAATACTTCAGGTAGTATGTACTCATTTTCAAGATCAAAAAGCTGTTTATCAAAATAAAAATCTGTTATTTCAACTATGAATAAATCGGTAATGATTTGCTCTTCATGATTTTTTACAGGGACATATTGATGCAGACGTGCCTCCATTCGAATAGGAGCCGCTTTGATTCCGGGAACAGTCACTGATTTACTAGCAATTGTTTCGATTTCGTTCACTGTAATTTCGCTTTTATCAGGTTGCAAAGAAGCTGCAGTTTGGTTCATTGATTCAACAACTGAATCGTTGACTAAATGGATGACGAGTTCACGTGTTTCTAAAATATTTCTAGCAGTATCTTTCATTTCGCCATTTCGTCGAATGATTGATAACGTTACTAAAGGAATATCAGAGGCCGCAGCGTTGAAAAAACTGAACGGGGCAGCATTGATCATGTGGCGCTCTTGATTTAGTGTTGTGACCCAAGCGATTGGCCGTGGGATAATACTGCCAGATAAAAACTTATAAGCTTGTTTTGCTGATAAATCGCTTGTGGGATAATGCAGCATAGATTCTCTCCATTTCTATTTTTATTAACGCGGTTTATTTGCATCAGACGTATCAAAAGGTCGCACAAATTCTTCGATTTCTGTTCGTTTACTTTCCAAAAATGGCGGCAAAGATAATTTTTCTCCCGCGGCTTCATAGGTTTCGTCTTGTAAGAAACCAGGTCCATCAGTTGCTAATTCAAACAAAATATGAGGTGCAGCTCTGAAATAATCAGATTTGAAATAAAAACGCTCAACAAAACCAGAATTAGGAAATTGCAATTGATTGATTTTATCAATCCAAAAACGTAAAGCTTCTTGATCGGTGACGCGAAGAGCTAAATGATGTACATTGCCGAATCCTTCTTGCGCTTCTGGAAGATCGTTTCGATGTTCTACAATGATACTCGCGCCATTTCCACCTTCACCTACTTCAAATAAATGAAAACTGCCCTCAGCATCAATGAGTTTAAAGCCTAACACTTCCACTAAAACTCGTTGCATATGTTCAAAGTCTGCCACCGTGACAAACACAGGTCCTAATCCAGTTAAAGCATGTTCTGCTGGAACATCTGACTTCTTCCAAGGCGTTCCGCTTGCCACACCTTGATTATTTTCATCAGAAATCAATTGATATTGTTGTTTGTCGAAATCTTCAAAGGTCAAATACTTTTTACCAAAACGTTCTTGAATTTCGCCATGGTCGATGTGCTGCTCGTTAAAGCGATCGACCCAATAAGATAATGATGCGTCGCTTTTAACACGAAAAGAAGTACGGGAAATAGAATTGGTTCCTTTACTACCTTTGGGGATCCCTGGAAAATCAAAAAATGTCATATCTGTACCGGCAGAGCCAAGATCATCTGCAAAAAATAGATGGTATGTTTCAATGTCATCTTGATTGACTGTTTTTTTGATTAGACGTAATCCTAGTGTGTCTGTAAAAAAGCGATAAATTTTTTCTGCACTTGATGTCATTGCTGTAACGTGGTGAATTCCGTGAATTTGTGTATCCATAATAGAAAAACCTCCAAATTGATAATCATTTTCTTACTTACTAAAAGTAAGTTTACATCTAAACTAATAAATAAGCAACTGTTTTTACTTTCCAGAACTATTGATAGAAAGAATAAAGAGGAGTACTATAGGTTTAATAGATCGAAAAGAAAGTAGGGAGAAGGAATGGAAGAGAAGAAAACATTTCATGTCAACGGGTACATTGCTTTAGTAATACTGATTATTTTGATTGTTATCGGAGGCTATTGTCTTTATTTTGGTGTAGCTGATGAAAGCTTTTGGATGTTGACGGTTGGTGCGGTCTTGTGGGTGATTTCTGCTTTATTTTTAAGCTCGTTAACCATTGTTAGTCCAAATCAAGCCAAAGCAATCCTATTTTTCGGGCAATATTTGGGTACAATCAAAGATAATGGCTTATTCGTTACTACTCCTTTGACCCAAAAAATCAACGTTTCGTTAAAAGTGCGGAACTTCAATAGTTCTCTATTAAAGGTGAACGATTCCGATGGTAACCCTGTGGAAATATCTGCAGTTGTTGTTTTTAAAGTAGTGGATACAGCCAAGGCATTATTTGATGTTGATCGCTACCAAGATTTTGTAGAGATCCAAAGCGAAACGGCGATTCGTCACATTGCTACCCAATATCCTTATGATACATTTAATGAAGATGATCTTACCTTACGAGGAAATACAAATGAAGTTTCTGAGGAAATGGCCAAAGAATTACAAGAGCGTTTAGCAGCTGCCGGGGTTGAAGTCATCGAAACACGCTTGAATCATTTAGCTTATGCGACTGAAATTGCCAGTGCAATGCTACAAAGACAACAAGCGAAAGCGATTCTTTCTGCACGTCAGATCATTGTTGAAGGTGCAGTCTCTATGACACAAATGGCTTTGGAACAAATCGAGGATGGACAAGAAATCAACTTTACCGATGATCGCAAAGTTCAATTGATCAATAATCTGTTAGTATCAATCATCACGGATAAAGGAACTCAACCAGTCATCAATACCGGAGATGTTCACGAAAGATAGAATTAAATTAAGGGAGTCTGTTATGCAGTATAAAACGATTTTATTTGATTTAGATGGAACGATCACAGCTTCTGGTGAAGGCATCATTCAATCTGTACGCTACGCTTTAAATAAGCTAAAATTACCAATTCTTGATCAAGAAGGACTCTATTCATTTATTGGGCCACCATTAAACGATACCTTTAAAAACGTGTACCATTTAGATAAACAAACAACTGAGCAGGCAGTGAGTTACTATCGTGAATATTATCAAGAAAAAGGAATGTATGAAAATCATTTATACGAAGGAATTCTTGACGTATTGACCGATTTAAAACAAGCTGGTTGCAGTTTATATATTGCAACATCTAAACCAGAAATCTATGCCAAGCAAATAGTAGCTCATTTCAATTTAGATAGATATTTTGTTGGGATATATGGGGCCAGTTTGGATGGTGAGCGTTCAAAAAAAAGTGATGTCATTCGTTATGCACTAAATGAGGCGAAAATCACTCAATTGGAAGAGACGCTCATGATTGGCGACCGCAGTCACGATATAATAGGTGCAAAGGAAAATCATTTAGCCAGTTTAGGTGTTTTGTATGGTTTTGGTGATTTAGCAGAATTAGAACAAGCTGGCGCCGATTACATTGCTGCAACTCCTAAAGAAATAGAAAAAGTAATCATAAAATAATCAATCAAAAAAAGAGCTTATTACCCGTAGCGGTAATGAAAGCTCTCTTTTTATGTTACTCAGGTAGTTGGTCATAGGCTAATTGCTCAATAATATTCTTGTGATCAGGGTAGAGGACATTCAATTGTTTTTTTGTAAATAACTCAAAATCTTGATAGTCAAAACCTGGGGAAACCATACAACTTACTAAAGCAAATTCACCATTTCCTTCAATACTTGAACCGAAAATTACATTTTTAGGAACAATTGCCTGCAACACTTCGCCTTGTTCTAAATCCGTTCCTAATTGAATCCTTTCGTATTGACCATTCGGATACAACAAATGAATACTTAACGCCGAGCCAGAATGATAATACCAAATTTCGTCAGACGCCAAGCGGTGAAAGTGAGAGGGACTCCCTTGGGTTAACAGAAAATAGATACTTGTATAATAAGGTCTGATCGTATTGTCTGAGGTCTCCAGAGATTGTTCACAGCGTAACACCTGTTTAAAATAGCCACCCTCAGGATGTGGTTCTAACTCAAGTTGTTCAATCCAGTAATCTTGATTTTTTTCCATAACGATTCCTCCAAAATGAAAATACTTTGCCAAACGTTAATAAAATAAATGAACGTTGATTATAAGTCTGTTGGTTCATCCAACGCATTATTTAAGCGGAGCATCTGTTCTTCAGTGAAATAGAAAGTTCCGTTTTCTCTGAACCTTTTGACACACTGGTTTTGTATCGTTGACTTCTTTTTCAGTCGTTGTCGTGCAGACAGTAAAAAAGCAGAGAATAGATCCAGTAGCTAGGCTGACCAATCGTTTTTTCAGCTTAATAACTTACTAAACTCCTTTCAGTAAGTTTATTTTACTTGTTATTATGTTGAAAATGAATCTTTATTTTATAAAAGGTAGGATAATTATGATGATTTAATGAAAAATATGAGAGTTTCTCAAATATTTTAATGAAACGCTGATAAATTGATAAAAGAAAGCCCTTTCTTAGGTTATACTTAAGTTCAATAAATCACATAAAGGAGAGTCTTATGAACAAAACAAAAACAGTTATTGTCGGTGCCAATCACGCAGGAATCGCTGCAGCAAACACATTGTTGGACACTTATCCAGATCAAGAAGTAGTCATGATCGACCGAAATACAAATCTTAGCTATTTAGGTTGCGGGACAGCGCTATGGGTAGGTCGTCAAATCGAATCTTACGAGAATTTATTTTATACGAACAAAGAAGCGTTTGAAGCAAAGGGCGCTAAAATTTACATGGAAACAACAGTAGAAAGTGTCGATTTTGAACAAAAGCTTGTTCATTGTAAAAAACACAATGGTGAAGAGTTTACAGAAAGCTATGATAAATTGATTTTAGCTACAGGGTCAGCACCGATCAACCCAGATATTCCAGGTAGAGATTTAAAAAATGTCGAATTTTTAAAACTTTTCCAAGATGGACAAACCGTGGATGCCGCTATGGCTAAAGATGAGGTTAAGACAGTCGCAGTCATTGGAGCAGGCTATATCGGAGTCGAAATCGCTGAAGCAGCTAAACGCCGAGGCAAAAATGTATTGCTCTTTGATGCAGCCAAAAGATGTTTACCAAATTATTATGATGAATGGTTCACAGGTGATATGGACAAGGTATTAGCCGACAATGGGATTGAGCTTCATTATGGTGAATTGGCTAAAGAATATAAAGGCTCTGAAAAAGTTGAATCTATCGTGACCGACAAAGGGGAATACGCTGTAGATCTAGTTATCAATGCTATTGGGTTTAGACCAAATAATGGTTTAGGTAAGGACCACTTAGAATTGTTTGCTAATGGCGCGTACCTTGTTGATCTCCATCAGCAAACAAGTGATCCTAGTGTTTATGCAGTCGGTGATTGTGCTACGATTTTCTCAAATGCCGTACAGCAAACGACCTATATCGCTTTAGCAACGAATGCGGTTCGTTCAGGAATCGTTGCAGCTCATAACGTTGGTGGTACACCTTTAGAGTCGATCGGGGTCCAAGGGTCAAATGGTATTTCGATTTTTGGTTACCATATGGTTTCTACAGGTTTAACGGTTCAAGAATCAGAAAAACTAGGATTGAAAATAAAATATACTGAGTTTGAGGATCTACAAAAACCAGGCTTTATGAAGGAAAACAACACTGTGAAGATCAGAATTGTTTATGAAGAAGGATCTCGTCGTATTGTTGGGGCACAAATGGCCTCGTATGAAGATATCTCAATGGGTATCCACATGTTCTCATTAGCAATTGAAGAAAAAGTCACAATTGATAAGCTTAAATTACTTGATATTTTCTTTTTACCACATTTTAACCAGCCGTATAACTATATTACAATGGCGGCACTTAGCGCAGAGTAAATTGAATAAATAGGCTGAAGACACACGTCTTCAGCCTGTTTTTCAATTTTAATAGAGAAAACAAATCTTACAAGTTAGTGACTTTTCTCTAAAAAAGTTTAAATTTAAAAAGCTTTCATGTATAATGGTTAAAGTTAAAGAAGATACATAGAAAGTAAGGAGGATTTGTTTTGGCAGAAGATAACCAAAATAATCAAGATCATTCCAAGTCTTCGTTTAAAGATCAGGTCTTACGTTCTTTGCGGGGAGAAGAAATTGGAAATGATGATTCAGCTTCTTCTGAACACAATGCTCAGAACGTATCAAAGCCTAATGAAGCAGAATATAATAGAACATATCAATCTCAGTCAAATGATCAAACAGAACCGACCAAACAAGATGACATGGAATCGGTTGGCTCGCGCAGTGTAGAGCATCACGCAAAGCGAACTGAGCAATCTGATGAACCGCTAGAATCGACTATTAGACAAACGACTAAAGAGGATAACCCGAATAAGCGTACTAGAAAAAAAGAAGACCGTATTGTTAGTCGAATTGTGTTGATCGTGGCCTCTGTTTTGATCCTAGTGATTGCCATTTTTGGTTTCACTTTCTATAATTACGTAAATAAAGGCCTGCAACCACTTGATAAAAAAGATACTAAATTAGTGCAAGTGCATATCCCAGAAGATTCGTCGAATAAAAAAATCGCGAATATTTTAGAAGACAGCAAGGTCATCAAAAGTGGTTTAGTTTTCAATTACTATGCAAAATTTAAAAATCTAACTGATTTTCAGGCTGGTTATTATCAAATGTCGCCAAATATGACGCTTGATGATATAGGTGCACTTCTACGAGAAGGTGGAACAGCTGAGCCGACTCAGCTTGCTGATGGGAAAGTAACGATTCCAGAAGGGTTTGACATTGATAAAATCGGCGATGCAATTGAAAAAAATACTGGTTTTAAGAAAACGCAATTTATCGATTTGATGAAGGATCAAGCATTCTTTGACACAATGAAAGAAAAATACCCAGAACTATTGGCAAGTGCAGCCGAGGCAACCGATGTTCGTTATCGTTTGGAAGGGTATTTGTTCCCTGCAACATACGATTATTACAAAGATGCTAAACTAGAGGATTTTGTAGATCAAATGGTTGCCAAGACCAATAGTGTGATCGAACCATTTATTCCAATGGTGCATGCGAAAGGTATGACGATTCAACAAGTACTGACTCTGGCTTCATTGGTCGAAAAAGAAGGCATCAAAGAAGATGATCGTAAGAAAATCGCTCAAGTCTTCTTTAATCGAATTGCAGCTAATATGCCGTTGCAATCGGATATTTCTATCCTATACGCTTTAGGAGAACATAAGGAATTAGTTACTTATAAAGATTTAGAAGTGGATTCACCTTATAACCTGTATAAAAATACTGGATATGGCCCAGGACCATTTGATAGCCCTAGTGAGCAGGCCATTAATGCAGTCTTGAATCCAACACCTAATAACTATCTTTATTTTGTTGCTGAAATTTCAACAGGAAATGTCTACTTTGCAGAAACGTACGAACAACATCAAGAGTATGTTGATAAGTATGTCAATAAGACTGAAACTGAAAAAAGTGAATAGCCTTTAAGTTTGCGTATCCTATTACGAGCCAACCTATTATCTAGGCGGCTCGTTTCGCTTTACTCTGGATTCACGAAATCCTGCACCAAAAAACGTTGAAAGAGTGCTCTATTAGAAAAAAAATCTAGCAGATTTATAAAAATTAAGGGAATATTATTTACAATTTGCTTAAAGCGTGGTACTCTTTTCTGGATTGAAAGCGGAATTTTTCAATGAAAATAAAATAAAATATTGTAGTAAGTTAAGAAGGAGAAATTAACATGGTAGAAAAAGTATTTCCTATGACACTGGAAGGCAAAGAAAAATTGGAACAAGAATTAGAAGAACTAAAGACAGTTAAACGAAAAGAAATCGTTGAACGTATAAAAATTGCAAGAAGCTTTGGTGATCTATCAGAGAACTCAGAGTATGAATCTGCTAAAGATGAACAAGCTTTTGTGGAAGGCAAGATCACTACTTTAGAAAATATGATTCGTTTTGCACAAATCATTGATAATAATGGGGTTGATTCTGACGAAGTTTCAATTGGAAAAACAGTGACATTTGTTGAATTACCTGATGGCGATGAAGAAGAATATACCATTGTAGGGAGTGCAGAAGCAGATCCTTTTTCTGGTAAAATTTCAAATGATTCACCAATTGCACAAGCCTTGATCGGTAAAAAATTGAACGATCAAGTCGCTATTGCAACTCCTGGTGGAGATATGCAAGTAAGAATCACAAAAGTCGGCTAACAAAACAGTTAATAAGAACAAAGGGCGAGCCAAAGCTATTAGTAGTTTTGACTTGCCCTTTAAACCTGAATAAGTCACAGGATAAACCCGCTTGTTACTTAAAATTAGGGCTAAAGTCCTATAGTAAAATGGGCCTTTAGCAACTAACATTAATAGAGGAATCAAGGTATACTAATTTCATAGGAAGGGGGATTATCATGAACAACCCATGGCGTTTTTTTATTGTAGTAGAAGCTTTACTTTTTATTTTGGCATTATGGCAAATTTTACATAATCCAGGCCTGATTGTTTTGTTGGTACTGGGTATCTTAAGTGTTACTTATGCAATGAAGAAGGTTCATCGCAGCAATTTTAATAACTTTCAATTAGTTTTGGGGGTCATCCTGATTCTAATTGGAGTCATGAATAGTCCAGCATTTTGGTTGATGTTAGTATTTGGCGTTTTATTTATTGGTTTAAAAGGTGTAGAGATCGCCGGTGTTGATATTACGCAGCGCGCTCCATGGCGAAAGAAACAAATGATCATGGTGGAAACAACCAATGTTGAACCTAAAAATGGTCGCCGTTTCAAGCGTTCATGGTTTGCCAATGAACGTATCGGTAATAATGTTTACGAATGGAATGACATCAATATAGATGTTCTTTCAGGTGACACCATCGTTGACTTAGGGAATACTTTGTTACCTAAAGACGATAGTATTATTATTATTCGTAAGGGCTTTGGCCGCACCAGAATTTTAGTTCCGCTAGGAGTAGCAGTGATGTTGGAGCATTCAACATTCTATGGAAATGTTAACTTTGAAGAAGAAAAATATCATTTGAAAAATGAATCATTGAAAATTTACAGTAGTGATTTTGATACCAATAATCGACGCTTAAAAATCATTACGAATACGTTAGTCGGAGACCTAGAGGTGATTCGCGTATGATGGGTAAGATCTCTCGACAGATGCTTTCTTTATATGCTGCATGCAGCACATTTATCGTTGTTTTACTCACCTTATTTTCATACTTTCATTCAATCAAACAGAAAAATTGGATGTTGGAATTAATTCAAAGGAAGGTATTTTACATTCCTTTGATTTTCCATATGGTCTTGATTTCTCTTTTGGTTGGTTTATCTACCTTTTTACTCGTATCTATTGTACAAAAAGCACAATATGGTAGAATTGAAGAAAAACTTCGGTTGTTAGCTAGGGGTAGCTATGAAAATCCAGCTTTGGCTAAGAATGTAGCACATGCTAGTAATGATCAGTATATCGGCGAAGTCGACCAAGATATTTTAAAAATCAGAACGAAATTATTAGAAATGTCAAAAGAATTGCAATTATTGAATAGTCGTCCGCAATTGATGGACGGAGAAACCAAAGAAGAAATTTTAGAAGAAGAACGTCACAGACTTGCCAGAGAGCTTCATGATTCAGTTAGCCAACAGCTGTTTGCTGCAATGATGATGTTATCTGCTTTAAATGAACAAGCCCAGCGAAGTGAAACACCAGAAATGTTTCGTAAACAATTGGTGACAGTAACAGATATTATCAATGCATCTCAATCTGAGATGCGTGCCTTATTGCTTCATTTGCGTCCTGTAAGCTTAGAAGGAAAAAGCTTACGTAAAGGGATTGAGCAATTATTAAAAGAGTTACAAACTAAAATCAAAATCGAGCTAACATGGGATGTTGAAGATGTCCATTTGAATAATAGTATTGAAGATCATCTATTTAGAATCGTTCAAGAACTACTTTCTAATACGTTACGCCATGCCAAAGCAAAAGAGCTTGAAGTATACCTTCATCAGGTAGATAAAAATGTTTTATTACGTCTGGTAGATGATGGAGTAGGCTTTGATATGAGCGAAAATGATAATAAAGCGGGTAGTTATGGGTTAAAAAATATTCGCGAACGTGTAGCTGGTATGGGCGGTATTGTTAAGATAATCAGCTTTAAAGGTCAAGGAACAAGTGTTGAGATCAAAGTCCCTGTAATAAAGGAGGAAACAACAAGTGATCAAAGTAATGTTAGTGGATGACCATGAAATGGTGCGATTAGGAGTGTCTTCTTATTTATCGATTCAAGAAGATATTGAGGTGATCGGAGAGGCTGAAAACGGTCAGATTGGGTATGAAAAAGCGTTAGAATTACGTCCAGACGTGATTTTAATGGATTTAGTCATGGATGTGATGGATGGAATCGAGTCAACGAAAGCGATTTTAAAGGATTGGCCGCAAGCACGGATTATTATTGTTACTAGTTTTATTGATGATGAAAAGGTCTATCCAGCAATTGAAGCTGGAGCTGCTGGGTATCTATTGAAAACCTCAACTGCACACGAAATTGCCAACGCAATTCGTGCGATTTCTAGAGGAGAGCGCGTTTTAGAGCCAGAAGTAACAACTAAAATGATGGAACGTTTGACCAAAAAGCAAGAACCTATTTTGCATGAAGACTTGACGAATCGCGAACATGAGATTTTGATGCTAATAGCTAAAGGACGTAGTAATCAAGAAATCGCAGATGAGTTGTTTATCACTCTTAAAACAGTCAAGACGCACGTATCGAACATTCTAGCAAAATTAGATGTTGAAGACCGTACGCAAGCGGCTATTTATGCGTTTCAGCATGGACTAGCAAAATAGAAAATAATTAATTAAACTAGAGACCTTAGGTATGAATAAATAACAAAAAAAGCAACTCCTTTGAAAATAAGCTGACTTTCACAACAATTGTGTATAAGATTTTTGTGAATACTAGTCTATTTTTAAAGGTGTCGCCTTTTTTTATATGGAAAAAATCTGTGTAACGCAAAGCGTCACTCAAAGTAGCTGGGTTCTCTAATGGATGAAGAAAGGAATGGCGGCTGTTTCTGTTCAATTGTCTATCGGTTTGTTATACTTAAATTAAATTTGATGCTAGGAGAAATAAATATGAAGCAAAATTTTGCAATTATCGGTTTAGGAAGATTTGGCGGCAGCATCTGTCAGACCTTGGTCGAGTCGGGCCAAGAGGTTTTGGCGATTGATAGTAATGAAGATCGCGTCAATGAATACATGAATATAGCAACACATGCAGTTGTGGCAAATGCACAAGATGAAGCAACATTGCGTTCTTTAGGTATACGCAACTTTGATCATGTAGTTGTTGCAATCGGTGAAGATATCCAAGCAAGTATTTTAGTTACCTTAATGGTTAAAGAAATGGGTGTGCCAAACGTTTTAGCCAAAGCAGTCAATGAATACCACGCCAGAGTATTAGAAAAAATCGGCGCAGACCTTGTTGTCCATCCAGAACGAGATATGGGTATTCGAGTTGCTCATAAACTAGTTTCTAGAAATATTTTAGACTATATTGAATTATCAAATGAAGTATCTTTAGCAGAGGTACGCGTTTCAAATCCAAAATTTTACGGTAAAACCTTAGGCGAACTGAACTTTCGTCAGCGCTTTGGTTTGACGGTCGTCGCCATTCGTCGATCGAAATCAGAGGTAATTGCATCACCAGCAGCAGAAGAGATGGTTAGAGAAAACGATAACTTATTAGTTGTTGGAGAAACAGATGATGTTGATCTTTTAGATGATAAGATGAATGAATAAGGCCTAAGCACTTTATTCTTTGAAAATCAAAGTCTATGCTAAAATGACAAGTGTGGTATCGTAGGTTAGGAGGAAATGAAAATGAAATTAACAATTACGCCGCGTGCGCAACAATGGTTTAAAGACGAAGTAGGTGTTACCTCAGATAGTGGTATTCGTTTTTACGGTAAAATTTATGGTAAAACCGATGTACATGAAGGCTTTTCTATTGCAATGTCTGTAGAAGCACCAGATCAGCCTTTAGTAAAAGAAGTCATCGATGGGATTACCTATTTTATTGAAGAGACAGATGACTGGTTTTTTAAAGGATACGATTTATTAGTGGATTATGATGAAGAAACAGATGAACCAAAATATAAATTCGCTGAAAATAAAGAAGATTTAAAGCAATAACTTGAAGCAAAATATGATAGACTCAAACTTCACAGTGCAAGTAACATCACCATAGATACGAAGAAGGATAGTGCGGAAGCGAAGCTCGATTTCTGCTCTATCCTTTTTTATACGAAAAAATAGTTAATAGAATCCTGAGGTGACTGGGACATAACTCTACGAGTTACAACCCAATCACTTGGAATCGGAATAAACGGTGGAAACAGAAGCAACCCCTTCGGAAATAAGCTGGAATTCACAAAAATTTGAAGAACAATTTTCGTGAATTCCAGCTTATTTCTCGGGGCTAAACACTTCTGTCCCATCCTCAGTCATAAAGTCATAAGTCTCTGTTTGTACTATAGTGGATCAATTCTATATCAACCAACCAAAGAAGAAGATTTTTCTGTATATTTTTTATGTAAAGTATCAATAAGCCCAACTTGATAGTCTAATGCAGGAGACAGGGGAATAATTTGAAAGTTGTTATTTTGCTTGATCTTATCTGGCAGCAGTAGTTTCGATGCTGCTATGTAGAAGTCATAGTTATCCTTAGAGGTTGAAGAAACAAATGAGACAGAAATAAATGAAATTTGTTCTAAAAAATCAAAAAGTGATTGTAAAAAAATAGCGTTTGGGGATAAAATAATACCTACATTCAATTGATATTTTGGATTACTTCGCTCATAAAAAGGCAACATTAAGAACGAACAGATATAGACCAAATCTTCTAAACAGTTTTTGATCCAGTCAAATTCAGGGATTAAAATGATCTCTTGTAGGAATGTTCTAACTTTTGCAGCAAGAGGATCATATAAAGGGTTTCGCTCTTTGGTACACGTCTCCATGAAATTGATCGCTAATGGAAGAGAATCCTTTAAGACAGAGTGATTAAGACAAGTTGTGAAAATATTGATATTCAGCAGGTCTTTTTCGTCATTAGATAAAGCTTTTTCTGAAAATAGAGGAGAGTAAAATTCCTCAAAACGCCCAATCAGGTTACCTAGTGGTTGCTGTTCGCTTTTCATGTATTCTTTTACGAAATGAATTCGAGGATCATCTGCATAAAAATAGATACTCCAATAAAACATCATAAACGAAAGAAACGTAACTTCTCTTTCTATGAATTGTTGAGGGAGCCTTGATTGCTCCAATTCTTTGATAAAAGACATATTTGTTTTTGGAAAGGTCAGTTGTTTAAATGGCGGTTCGAAAATATAATGCTTTTTTTTGATCCGCAAACGAGAAATTGTTGTCAGTAAATACCACTCTCTAGGCTCAGTATAGGTCATCCATTGATGGTCCTCTGGGTCAAAGAGATCAAAGCCTCTTTTTGATTCGTCCAATGCTAAAAAGAGATCTTCGCCATACGATGTAATCCAAAAGAAATTTAAATAAACAATTCGAATCAAGTTTTCTTTTCCAGACAGTTGAAGTTTAGAACAGTTGAGTTGAATATCGAATTTTTTTAAATAATTGATCAAAGGCTGAAGTCTTCTAATGATTGACGCCCGGCTAATAAAATGATCTCTACAAAAATTTTCTATGGTATAGTTGTTTTCTAAAATTGTTGCAAGTAAAAATTTATAAGGTAAGCTCTTTCGAAATAAAAATTGAGAATATGGAATATCACGTAACTTTGATAAGTCTATATGTACTTTCCCTTGATCATTCAATAACTCAAGTCCTTGCTTTTCCATGAGATCTTCATGTATTTCAGCAAATAATGAATTCAAGCGAGCATAGGAAAAATCTGTGAATTGTTCAAAATAATGAACGCTATATGTACCGTTTGCGGTATTCAGTAATTGATTAAAAACGCTGATTTTACGCTGGGCAACATCATCTAATAAAATATCTTCTAACATATTTAATCTCCTTTTCGTAAAAATATTATGCTTTTCCGTTATTAAAAGAATATAAAAGTTATACAATTGCGTATATTCGAGATAAAAAAACACTTACTCTCTTTATAATAACCATTAATTTAATAGATTTCAATTGGAAATCAAACTAAAAACAAAAATGTAATGATTATTTAAAGTTAGATTAATAATTTGTTTTGAGTTTGAATGACCCATAAAGCATAAGGCTTATTCGGTTTTTCGACTGGAAATAATTAAAAAATATCTGTTATTTATTTTTTATAAATTTGTTTTTGAGAGATGCTGTTTTCAAAATAGTTGACGGATAGTGGATTCGAATGCTTATCAGCTTTTTTTTATTATTCCATTATAGATATGTGCTATAATGAAAGAGAATATTTTTTGGAGGAAATTTCATGCTATCTATTATCGTTCCTTGTTACAACGAAGAGGAGTCAATCCCATTGTTTTTTGAAGAAGTGGAGAAAGTAAGTTCACAAATTCAACATGACATAGAATACATATTTATTAACGATGGTTCAAAAGACCAAACGTTAAATACACTGAGAAATTTATATAAAGAACATCCTGAAAAAGTTCGTTTCATTTCGTTTTCTAGAAATTTTGGAAAAGAAGCAGGATTGTACGCTGGACTTAATGAAGCGACAGGCGACTTAATTACCGTAATGGATGTTGATTTACAAGACCCGCCAGAATTACTGCCTAAAATGATTCAAATGCTTGAAGCAAACCGGGAATTGGATTGTATCGGTACAAGACGAGGGGATCGAGAAGGCGAACCGCCTATTCGCAGTTTTTTTGCTAAGATGTTTTATCGATTGGTTAATAAAATTGGTGAGACAGAGATGGTTGATGGTGCCAGAGATTTTCGCTTGATGACCCGTCAAATGGTAGATGGAATTTTAGAGTTAACTGAGTACAACCGTTTTTCAAAAGGTATTTTTAGTTGGGTAGGATTCAATACGGAATATCTTTCTTACGAAAATCGTGAACGGGTAGCGGGGTCTACTTCGTGGTCATTTTTGAGTCTATTAAGTTACTCGATTGATGGTATTGTCAATTTTTCAGAAGCTCCATTAAATCTTGCTTCTTATGTTGGGGCTTTTTCATGTGTTGGATCTGTTATTGCGATGTTTATTATTTTCTTTAGAACGATTATTCAAGGAGATCCTACTAGCGGATGGCCTTCTATGGTTTGTATTATTCTATTTGTTGGCGGTTTGCAGTTACTTTGCCTTGGTATTATTGGTAAATACATCGGTAAGATTTTCTTGGAAACAAAAAAACGTCCGATTTATCTTGTTAAAGAAACAGAAAAAGATCAAAAAAAATAAAAAATACCGACTCGAATAGACTTATTAGTCGCTCGAGTCGGTATTTTTGTTAATAACCTTGGTGTAAAGCTATTTCATTTTTAGCTAAAGTTCCCTCTTTCAAGAACTGGCTAAGATTTTGGGTAAATATTCTCATTAGTTTTGTCTTAAATTCAGGCGTTAGACCGGAAATGTGAGGCGTGATCAAAACATTTTCCATTTGCCACAACGGGCTGTCCTCAGGCAGTGGTTCTTCTTCAAAAACATCTAATGCTGCGAAACTTAGCTGCTCTGTCTCCAAGGCATGCACTAAATCGTTTGTATTAACGGACGGACCACGACCGACATTAACAAAAACGGTGCCGGGTTTCATCGCAAGAAACATCCGCTCGTTGTACATTTGATAGGTCTCATCGGTTAGAGGAAGGATATTTACGACGATATCCATTTCATTGACGATGCGGCTCATATTTTTATGTGAATAACATTCGATAAAACCATTGGTCACATGACCAGAAGTGTTAACACCGTAGGTTTGAAGACCTAAACCTTGCGCGAAGACCGCAAGTTGTTGTCCAATGTGTCCAGTTCCAACAATCAGCATTTTCTGCTTAGATAATTGCCGATAGGTAATATTTTTTCTAGTCCATTCTTTTTTTGATTGGTTGACAACACTAGTACGAATGCCGCGAAATTCAGCTAATAAAACACCTAAAACATGCTCTGAAATGGAAATGCTGTGAATACCACTGGCATTTGAGAGTAAAATTCCTTTTTCAGCAAAACGTTTTAAATCATATGAATCCACCCCAGCAGAAACAGATTGGACCCATTTTAAGCGACTTGTTTCCGAAGCCAATAAACGCTGTCCTAATGTATCATCCCAACCGAGCATGATTTCAATATCGTCATCATTTATTTGTGCTGATTCTCTTTTAGCATCAATAATAATATGATCAGGAGTCATTTGTCTGAGTGATTCAACTTGTTCTTCTTTCATTTGTTCATAAAGATAGATTAGTGGTTGTCCCATGTCGATTCCTCCTTGCTAGTCCATTGTAACAAAAAAGCCTATTAAACCAAAAAAGATTGAACTATTAACCGTTCAATCTTTTTTATTCATTATTTTTCTGTTATATTTTTTCGCCACGAGCATATGCTGCTGCAAGCAGATCGACTTCTTTTTTTAGCTCGTCAACCATGATCTCTTCAGGAACCGTGCGGATGATCTTGCCTTTTTTGAAGAGCATTCCTTTACCATTGCCACCAGCAATCCCAATATCTGCTTCGCGCGCTTCACCGGGTCCATTGACAGCACAGCCTAGAACAGCGACTTTGATTGGTGCTTTGATTTTTTCAATGTATTCTTCAATCTCATTAGCGATCGGGATCAAATCAATTTCGATACGTCCACAGGTTGGGCAAGAAATCAATGTAGCGGCATTACTTGCTAAACCAAAGGCTTTTAGCACTTCCTTAGCAACTTTGATCTCTTCAACAGGATCAGCCGATAACGAAACACGACAAGTATTTCCGATACCACGGGAAAGTAATGCGCCAAGGCCTGCGGCAGATTTCATTCCGCCTGAAAACTTAGTACCAGCCTCTGTGATTCCTAAATGCAAAGGATAATCAAATGTTTGTGCGGCTAGAGTGTAGGCATCAATTGCTAGAGTGACATCACTTGCTTTTAGTGAAACGATGATATCGTAAAATTCTAGCTCTTCAAGTATTTTAATATGTTCAACGGCACTGGCAACCATCGCTTCAGCAGTAGGGTAGCCATATTGCTGTAAGAATTTCTTTTCTAAAGAACCAGCATTTACACCAATCCGGATTGGTATTCCTTTAGCTTTACATGCAGTCACAACTTTTTCTACGCGATCTTTCCGGCCGATGTTTCCTGGGTTGATTCGGATTTTATCTACACCTTGCTCGATTGCTTTTAGTGCCAGTCGATAATCAAAATGGATATCAGCAACCAAAGGAATCGAAATTTGACTTTTAATTGCACCTAAAGCGTCAGCGGCAGCCTCATCAGGAACCGCAACACGAACGATTTGACAACCAGCTGCTTCTAAGCGCTTGATCTGAGTGACAGTCCCTTCAATATCATGTGTTTTTGTCGTACACATACTTTGAATAAATAATTCATCGCTTCCACCGATTGTTAAATCACCAACTTTAACTTGACGTGTATTTTTACGATGGGTCAATTCTCCCATAATGAGTTCTCTCCTTATTACTGTAGATATTATTTTATAAACTATTTCTCAATCAGTGTAATTCATGGTCTATCTTATCACATAATTAGGGAACTGAGAATGTAAGAAAAGTTTAAGATTTAGTCAAACAATTAAAGCCGTTCTGATATCATAGTATTAAACTAAAGGTGGTGTTTGCCGTTCTTCTTTCCGGATGGCAAAGAAGAAGATCAATAAAGAAGTAATGACAATCAAAAAGCTGTCATCGAAAGATCGGTTGAAAAAATGAAGAAGACTGCTGATGATCACAGGCAAGGTTGCACAATAAGTTGTGATCTTTAGACAATCCAAAAAGCGTAAGTTATATAAGCGAATCTTACTATAAAGGTTGGCTCCAATCGTAATAAAAAGCAAATTGATCACCAAATTGATAAAAGTCGGATATAAAGTAAAGACAAACACAATTAATTTTATCCAAAAAGGAACACTTGCTTCGTCTAAGGCTTGCTTCAAATTTTTGCTGCTTAACCCATCTAATGTACTATTCGCATACGGTACTTCAAATTGATTAGAGCCTAGTAAGGAGTCGGCTGTACCAGAATTTGGTAAAGACACGACAAATTCATCTTGTAAAAATCCTAAGCCGACCGCATTTCCAATTGAATCAGCCGTGACATCACTTAGAGACCGTTTTCCATCTGGATCAAAGGTAAAAATAATTGAATTTGTTTGATAGATGAACCCTTCAGCTGACTTTGCTGTGTGTAACGTACCATCTTTAATGTCAAAATCCGGCAGTTTTTTTGCAATTTCTTGGCCATCATTTTTAATGTCTTGCATAATAGAAAATATTTGTTTTGTGATTGGCAAGGCAAGAATAATGCTTAAGAAGAAAACGTAAAAAATGACTTTCCAAAACGGCATTTTTTTCGCTTGATTGAGATCTGTAAACTGATAGAGTGAGTGTTTAAAAAGCTTAAATGAGTTCATAAATTTTCTCCTGACTTCAAATTGAGTATACAGGTCATTTTAAAGGAGTTAACAAGGAAAAACAAGTTTGACCAAATTTTTGTAAGCAATTACTTTGAAGGTTGCCATAAAATCTGTTATGCTATAAATGTATGAAATTTATACTTAAATAATGGAGGGATTTTTTATGACTTACACTTTACCAGATTTACCTTATGCTTATGATGCATTAGAACCTTATATTGATGTAGAAACTATGCATCTACACCACGACAAACATCACAACACGTATGTGACAAACTTAAATGCAGCAATCGACAAACACCCTGAATTAGGAACTAAATCAGTAGAAGAATTGATCGCTGACATGGACAGTATTCCAGAAGATATTCGTACAGCGGTACGTAATAATGGTGGCGGACATGCCAATCATGCATTTTTCTGGGAAATCATGGCACCTAATGCAGGTGGCGCACCAACTGGTGAGATCAAAGATGCAATTGATACTGCTTTTGGTAGCTTTGATAAATTAAAAGAAGAATTTAAAGCAGCAGCAACTGGCCGTTTTGGTTCAGGCTGGGCATGGTTGGTTTTAAACAACGGTAAGTTAGAAGTTACATCAACACCTAACCAAGATTCGCCTTTAATGGATGGCAAAACACCTGTTTTAGGTTTAGATGTATGGGAACATGCTTACTACCTAAACTACAAAAATGTACGTCCAGAATACATCGACGCGTTTTGGAATGTTGTAAACTGGGACAAAGTCAACGAACATTTTACAGCTGCTAAATAAGCAAAAAATGAGTAAATTTTATAACTTTTTGAGGAAAACAGTAAATTACACTGTTTTCCTCTTTTTGTTTGTGGCATACTAATAGTTAGGGATAGAAAATAAATAGAGAAAAAAGATAGGGAGAATGAGAATGAATATAATGATGCAGAAAGTTCATGGATCAGAAAATGATTTCTTTTTAATAGATGAAACGCAGGTAGAACGTCCCTTTACAGATAAGGAAATCGATGATTTACGCACCCGTTTATGTGATAGAAGGTCGGGCTTGCTTGGTGGGTCTGATGGTCTTTTATTGGTGGAAGAAGTAGTAAAAGGTGAGTCACTAGCCAAGATGCGTGTTATCAATAGTGATGGTAGTGAAGCCAGTATGTGCGGCAATGGCTTGCGTACAGTGGCTAGATATTTAGCTGAAAAGTCCAATAAGGAATCCTTTACTGTGGAGACGATGTTTGCTGATCTCAAGGTACGACGGGCACCCAAGCTAGCGGACAAGGTAGCGACCTATCAAGTGGAGATTTCACCCGTGCGTTTTGAAGCAGAAGCGATCCCGATGAATACTAAGAATAATAGGATCATTGATGAAATAATCCCTGAATTATCAAGCAAGCTGAAATTTTCAGTCGTCGCAGTTCCTAATCCGCATCTGATTACATTTGTCGATCACCAAACACTCTTTGGCGATGAATTTGATCGAATTGCCGCCTATGTAAATGGAGAAAATACACTTTTTCCTGATGGAGTCAATGTCAGCTTTGTAGAAGTATTGGCGAAAAACCAATTATTTGTGCGGACCTTTGAACGAGGTGTTGGATTTACCAGTGCTTGTGGGACGGCTATGTGCGCGAGCAGTTTAATGTATGTATTGTTGAACGAGGGTGACTTTAATCAAACCATTACTGTCAAAAATACAGGCGGCATGGTAAAAACAGTCGTTCATGAGGAAGATTCAGATGGATATTGGATGGAACTCATAGGCAATGCAACAATTACACATGAGTTATCTGGCACACTTTCTAATTTTATTGAAGGTGATTTTGAAAAATTAAGTATCAAAGAAACAACGGAACAAGCGGATTATAGATCATTTTTAGGATCTATAAAGTAAATATCAAAAAATTCAAGGTGGTGGTATATCCAAGAATTTTGAGAGTGAACGCAAGGTAATTTTAAAAGGAGTGTAAAAAAGGAGTGTAAAAGTGGTAAAAAGTGATTGGTTTGGTAGTAATGGAATAAAAAAGGTGATTTACATAATTGTAATCTGTGGCTCGATTGGTGTTTGCTTTTTAGGATTACAAACTAAAGCTAAACAGGAGCAGCAGCGAAAAGTTGAGTACGCAACAGCAACAATAAAAAATGAAGCCGTAAAAATCAAACGGCTGAACAAACAAATACTTGAATTATATCAAAATGATCAAGAAGAGTTTCTAATAGAGCCAATAGAAGTAGAAAAATTAAATAATATCGAAAGAGATAGTATTACCTTACGGACAGAGGCAGCCGATTTTGGCCTAGAAAATAAAGACTTTTCTATTGATACTTCAGAAGTAACTGAAGGAAAACAACTATTATTGACCAAAATAGACGATATCAAAAATAAAAGAGACATCCAAAAACAAGTAACTGCACTACTTGTCCAAGCCCCGTCTGACTGGGCAGCGGAGCCTGTGGATGTTGTCATAAATGAACAGGCATCTGTTGAAGGCGTCGCACAAATACGCAATGAAATTTCTGAAACTGACAGTGCATGGAGTAAAGCAATAATAGCGCTCTTAAATGAAATGACCACTCAAGCGAAAGCATATACGGATTTAAAACAAGCAATCAATGCAATGGCTGAAGGAGAAACCTTGACAGCTGAGGCAACGCTAGAAAATATTATTCTTGTGTTCAATCAACTGGATCAAATTAAAAATGAGATGTTGAAAAAGGAATTGTCCGATCGTTTGGATGTTATTGATAAGCTTTTGGAAAAGCAATTATTCGGTAATGAAGAAATAAATAATCAAGAAGAAATTCTGCCAAGTGAATAATATAGATTACAAACTGTTTTTTATTAGTCAGAACATAGTCTATCAATTATTTCAATAATTGTTTAAATAATTGATAGAGCATTCTTCATAAATAGCCTTGTACTTGGTTCATCTAGAACCTATAATTATTTATGTGTAGTTAAAATGGAGGAAAAAATGGAAGAGACAATCAGTTTACAGGAATTAATCGGAGTATTAAAAAAGCGTGTGGGGTTAATTATAGTTAGTATGTTTTTAGGTATAGGTGTTGCGGGGGTATTAACCTACTTTGTGATTACACCTAAATATAGCTCTCAGGCTCAATTAATCGTTCGATTACCGCAAAATGAAACAACGAATGTTAATGATATTAACGGAAATCTGCAAATGATCAATACTTATAAAGATTTGATCAAAAGTGATACAGTAATGACCGAAGTACAACAACGAATGAAAACAGAACATGACAATGATTTGTCTGTTGAAGCTTTAGGAGCAAGTGTTTCAGTGAATCAATCACAAAATTCACAAATGTTCTCTATTGTTTCTAAAGTAACTGATCCAGTTGTGGCACAAAATATAGCCAATCAGACTGCGTTAGTTTTTCAGGAACAAGCGAAAGACATGCTAAATGTAGACAAGATCACAATTATATCGGCGGCTACTGCAAATGTGAATCCAGTCTCACCAAATGATAAATTAAATTTATTGATTGGCTTGGCGCTAGGTGTTATGTGCGGAATAGCTGTAGCCTTTATTTTAGAGTTATTCGATAAAACAATCAAAGATGATAGTTTTGTGGAAGATGAACTTGGCTTTATAATACTGGGAGTTGTCCCTAACATGACAGCGAAGGAATTGAACGCTAAGGTGATTAGTACTCCCTCGGCTCCTACAGCAGCTCCTGCTCATTCCCACAATCATAATAAAGAAGTTTCAAGATCAACGGCAAAAGAGAATACTCAGCCAGACGATTCTACACCAGTACGTAGAAGTCGTCCGCGAGTGTAAAGGAGTATAGAATGGCAAATAAAGGAAGAGTTCAAAAGAAACAGAAAACAAAAGCAGTTAGCTTGATTACGCTAGCAGATAAAACTTCACCTATTTCAGAGCAGTACCGAACGATTCGGACAAACATTCAATATGCAATGGTAGATAGAGATTTAAAAACGTTAGTGATTACGTCTTCTGGTCCAAGTGAAGGGAAATCCACTACTTCTGCAAATTTAGCTATTGTCTTTGCAAATTCAGGCAAACGAGTACTATTGGTAGATGCGGATATGCGTAAACCGACAGTAGCAAAGACGTTTTCATTGGATAACATTCGTGGTTTAAGTACCTTATTAGGAAGTCGTGAGACAATGTTGCATCAAGTTGTTCAGTCTTCAGGTGTTGATAATTTATTTTTAATGACAAGTGGACCTAAACCACCCAATCCATCAGAGCTACTGGATTCCAGAAGAATGAAAGAATTGATCCTAGAATTAAAACATCAATATGACTTAGTCATTTTTGATATGCCACCAGTTGTGGCAGTGACAGATGCGCAAATCGTAGCATCAAAATCAGATGGGACAATTTTGGTTGTTCGCGAAAATGTTTCAAAAAGAGATTCTTTATTGAAAGCTAAAAGTCTATTAGAGCTTGTTGATGCGAATATCTTAGGGGTTGTTTATAACGGCTCTAAAAATATAACTGATCAAGGATATTACTATGGTACATGATAGTAGATAGAAAGGAAAATAGCCAATGATTGATTTACATTGCCATATATTGCCGGGGATTGATGATGGAGCCAAAACAATTGAGGATTCACTTGATATGGCTAGAATGGCTGTTAAACAAGGAATTACCCATATTCTCTGTACTCCACATCATAACAATGGTAGATATGATAATCCAGCGGGGCAGGTAATTACTCATGTGGCTGCTTTACAGAAAGAATTAGATTTACGAAGCATACCGCTTACCCTATTTGAGGGGCAAGAGGTGCGGATTAGTGGAGATTTACTAGAGCAGATTCAAAAAGAGTCGATTTTATTTACAGATCTTGATAATCGCTATATTTTGATTGAATTTCCAACCAATGATATTCCGGCGTATACGGAGCACCTTTTTTATGATCTATTAAAAGCAGGTCATACGCCGGTAATCGTTCATCCGGAAAGAAACAGCAAATTTATTCAAGATCCGAACAGGTTGCTGCCATTTTTAGAAATGGGGGTTTTGACTCAGTTGACAGCTCCAAGTTATGTTGGTGTTTTTGGAAAGCAAATTGAACGAACCGCAAAACAGATGGTCTCTCATAATATGGTATATATGATGGCCTCAGATGCTCATAATATTGAAAAACGCGGTTTTTTTATGAAAAAAGCCTATGATGCTATCGCAAAAGACATGGGAGCAGAGCATGTTTTAGCAATGCAGCAAATGGCTAGAGATATTTTAAATGGGGATGATGTGCGAATACCGGAATACAAGGAGATTAAAATGAAAAGATTTGGTTTTTTATAAGAAAGAGTGGGTTGGAAAAATGTCAAGAAGGACAAAAGTGTTGGTTTTATTGTTGGTAGATTCATTAATAATTATTTTAGCAAATGCATTTTCTTATTTATACTTATTACCTTATGTTAAAATTACATATTTCTTTTTAATTGAAACGACTATTATGCAGTTAGGATTGTATATCCTGTTAGGGTTTATTTTGAAAGTATTTACTCGTATTAATCGCTATACAAATATTAGCGAGATGACGGCTATTTTTGGGGCAACCAGTATTGTTGCTCTAATTGAGCTCGTGATTTTAGCTATGACGGATACTTTTTATGGACGACGTTTTATTGTATTGGCGTATTTAGTTACAACTTTTTTCATTATTTCAAGCCGTTTAAGCTGGCGGTTGATTATTGAGTATCGGAATAAAAAAGGTTCATCAAGCTCTGCTGCAAAGAAAACGTTGATCATTGGAGCTGGTGAAGCTGGTAGGATACTATTAAATAGTTTAGTTAACTCTACAACGAATGGCGATATTGACGTTGTTGGTTTTATTGATGATGCTCAAGATAAGTTTCGGACATATCTTGGTGGTGTTCGCGTATTAGGGACAGTAGATGAAATTCCGAATATTGTTAAGAGCGATAAGATAGAAATGATAACAGTTGCGATCCCTTCCCTCCAGCCAAAAGAGTTACAACGGATTTTGGAGATAATTACCCCCTTAGGACTACCTATAAATTCCATGCCTGCGTTAGAGGAAGTTGCTTCAGGAAACATTACAATTTCAAGATTGAAAAAAATAGATGTTGTTGATTTGTTAGGTCGTGAAGAAGTTCAATTGGATATGATTCAATTAACGGATCAATTAACAGAAAAGATAATTTTAGTTACTGGTGCAGGAGGTTCTATTGGTTCAGAAATTTGCCGTCAGATAATGAAGTTTTCCCCTAAACAGTTATTGATATTAGGTCATGGCGAAAACTCTATTTATCTTATTGAAAGAGAGCTCAGACGTATTTTTTGTGCACAAGATACTGAGATCGTACCTATTATTGCAGACATCCGAGATAGAGAAAGAATGTTTCAGGTTATCGAAAAATATCGACCAGAAACGATTTATCATGCTGCTGCGCATAAACATGTTCCTTTAATGGAAGAAAATCCTGCAGAAGCGGTTAAAAACAATGTGTTTGGTACTAAGAATGTTGCTGAAGCGGCAAAAGAATATGGTGTGAAAAATTTTGTAATGATTTCTACAGATAAAGCTGTGAATCCACCAAATGTGATGGGAGCAACTAAACGAATAGCTGAAATGATTGTAACAGGTCTTAATGATGGCGGACATACAAAATTTTGTGCAGTAAGGTTCGGCAATGTCTTAGGAAGCCGAGGGAGCGTAATACCTGTTTTTGAAGAACAAATCAGAGCAGGTGGTCCTATTACTGTGACAGATTTTCGAATGACTCGCTATTTTATGACCATACCAGAAGCTAGCCGTTTAGTGATTCAAGCTGGCGCATTAGCTCGAGGTGGCGAAATGTTTATCTTGGATATGGGTGAGCCTGTAAAAATCTATGACTTAGCAAAGAACATGATTAAGCTAAGTGGTTTTAGGGAAGATCAAATCGACATTATAGAAACGGGCATTCGTCCAGGTGAAAAATTGTATGAAGAGTTGTTGGTAAGTAAGGAAAAAAATGCTGAACAGGTATTTGATAAGATATTTCTTGGAAATGTTAAAGGGTTTGAATTTGAAAAGGTAGTATCATTTGTTAGTAGTTTGTCACTGGATGAACAGCTTACAGCAAAAGAAGTGATAAAGTTTGCGAATGAATCAAGTAAATAAAAGGAGATATTATGAGAAATATACCATTTTCACCACCGGATATTACTGATAGAGAAATAAAAAGTGTTGTGGAAGTTCTTAAATCTGGATGGATTACAACAGGACCTAAAACAAAAGAATTTGAAAAAAAAATTTCTGAGTATTGTGGGACTGAAAAAACTATCTGTATGAATTCAGCTACTGCCTGTATGGAGATGTGTTTGAGGTTGTTAGGCGTTGGACCAGGCGATGAGGTGATAACTTCTTCATACACCTACACAGCATCAGCAAGTGTGATTGCTCATGTAGGGGCAAAAATAGTTTTGGTTGATACTGAAAAAGACAGCTATCATCTATCTATAGATGCTCTGGAAAAAGCTATTACTCCAAGAACAAAAGTAATTATACCAGTTGATATAGCTGGAGTAATGTGTGACTACGATAGACTAATTAAATTAGTTGAAGATAAGAAAAAATTATTTTCGTCTAATAATGATATTCAAGCTATGTATGATCGGATAATTATTCTTGCTGATGGAGCACATTCTTTCGGAGCAACATACAAAGGGAGACAATCAGGTACTATTGCTGATTTTACTAGCTTTTCTTTTCATGCAGTAAAAAATCTGACAACTGCTGAAGGCGGTGCTTTGACTTGGAAATCTTTTGACCAAAAAGCAGATGAGTTGATTTACCGAACGATTAATACATTATCGCTACATGGACAAACAAAAGATGCTCTTGCTAAAAATAAGTTAGGTTCATGGGAATATGATATCGTAGAGCCTGCTTTTAAATGTAATATGACGGATATACAAGCGGCTTTGGGCTTAATTCAATTGGAAAGATATCCTAAATTATTATCTAAAAGGAAAACGTTGATTGAGTTATATGAATCATCTTTAAAAGAAGTAAATCAGGTAACTATGTTATCACATTACACTGAAAAATATACATCAAGTGGTCATTTATTTTTAATCGGTATAAGGGATTCGGACGAACAAAAAAGAAATCAAATCATCATGGAGATGGCTAAAAAAGGAATCGCTACAAATGTTCACTATAAGCCGTTACCTTTGTTAACAGCATATAAGAAAATGGGTTTCAAAATGACTGAGTATCCTAATGCTTACAACATGTATCGAACGGAGATTACCTTACCGCTGAATACGAAAATGACGGAGAATGATATTGTTTATGTAGCTGAAAAACTAATTAGTAGTATTGGAGGGAGCTAAAGTAATGATGAAAGTGTTAGTATTAGGCGTTGCCGCTGTTCAATATGATGCAATTAAATTCATAAAAGAAACCTATCAAGATGTAGAAGTTCATGCTATTGCCATGAAAAATGACGGTATTGGTAGTATGGAAGCTGATGTTTTTACAGAGATTAATATTATCAATATAGATGAGGTCATTCACTATGTAAAGGAGAATAACATCAATCTTATCTATTCGGTTGGTTCAGATATTGCTATGCCAGTAGTTTCTAAAGTGAGTGAACTAACAGGGTTACCACATTTTATTTCAAGTGAGGTTGCTCAAAGATGTAATAAAAAGGATTTGATGAGATCATTTCTAGGTGAGGGGTTTAAAGGAAATATTAAATTTCAAGCTTTGAGTAATGTTGAAGATTTTGAATTTCAGATATTTGGTGAATATCCAATATTTTTAAAACCAGCTGACTCTCAAGGTCAAAGAGGTGTAATCAAGATAAACAGCCATCAACAGCTGTTACAAGAATTTGAAAATACCAAAAGCTATTCTAGATCTAATTTAGTGATAATTGAAAAATATGTTGATGGACCAGAAATATCGGTTAATGGTTACCTAGTCAATGGCGTTTTAAAGGTATGTGAGGTTTCTGACAGAGTAACGTGGCAAAAGTTTGAAGGCTTGATCCATAAACATATTTTACCAGCACATTTCTCAGATGAGATTTTTGAAAAAACAGCCAAACTACTTCAACTGTCAGCTAGCAAAATGGGTATAATCAATGGACCAGTGTATGCTCAGATGAAAGTTGAGCAAGAAGAACCTTACATTATAGAGATTACTCCTAGACTAGATGGTTGTCATATGTGGAATTTAATTTATCAGACTAAAAAGTTTAATTTATTAAAATTAACCTTTGATCATCTATTATTTAATGATCTAAGTGAGCTAGAAAATTATCATCTAAGTTATGAAAAACAAATGACTTTGGAATTTTTATGTCAAGAACCGAATACTAAAGCAAAATATTTAGAAGATTTCGCGGATAAGAATAAATCGTTTAGATACTACGAAGAAGGAGATATTATTCGTCCAATCAATAATAGATTTGAAAAAATTGCATACAGAATATTTTAATAAAAAGTGTGGTGGAGAGAAAATTGAAAGTGGTTGTTACTGGTGCATCGGGTTTTTTGGGAAAACAAGTAGTAAAAGATTTGAAAAAAATAAGTTCGATTGAACTTATATCTCTAACTAGAAATAAAAATGCCGATTTTTATACGGACTATTCATTAAACTCTTTAAATAGATGGTTTGAAAATGCTGACGTAGTTGTACACTTAGCAGCTAAAAGAGGCCGTGGAGTAACCTTTGAAGACTATAATGAAAATGTTCTTTTGAGTGAAAAGGTAGTAATAGCAAGTAAAGAGAACAGTATCGGTAAATTTATCTATATTTCTTCTATCTCAGCATATTCTGATAGTAACTTACTACCTTGGAGAGAAAATGATTCGCCTTCTCCTTGTAGTTTTTATGGATTAAGTAAGGTCGTGGGTGAAGAAATTTGTCGTCTTCATTTGAATTCTACTGAAACCTCTTTGTATATACTTCGCTTGGCACATGTATTTGGACCAAATGAAAAGAATAATTATATGATAAATCTGTTTATTCGCCAAGCCTTAAATAAGCAAGAGCTGTCTTTAACAAATTTAACAGAGGATAAGCGTGAATTTATCTATATTAAAGATGTGATAAAAGCAATAAGAATGACTATATTTCATGATGATGGGGACGATGGCTATTATTTGTTGAATATAGGAGCAGAGAATATATTGACTAATTTGGAAGTTGGTAAGCTAGTTAATAAAGTTTTTGATAATGAAAAATTGTTAGTTTTAGGTGATATTTCAAAGAACTCATCTAATAGTTCGTTTATGAATCATTCATTAGCTAAAAGTACAATTGATTATTCTGCAAGTTACAGTATGGAAAAGGCATTAGAAGAAATTAAACAAGAGATGGAAGGGGTGGAAAAAAATGTACCAATTTTTTATTAAACGAATATTTGATATATTGATTTCTGTCATCCTGTTACCATTCATATGTTTGATATGCTTTATATTTGCTATAGCCATTAAGTTAGAAGATGGTGGTTCAATTTTTTATAATGCTGAGCGATTGGGTAAAAATATGAAGAGATTCAGAATGTTTAAGCTGAGAACAATGAAAGAAAATGCTCCTGATATACGTAATGTTGATGGAAGTACTTTTAATTCTAGTGATGATTATAGAGTAACTAAAATAGGTTTAATCTTGAGAAAGACGAGTATAGATGAGTTGCCTCAATTAGTGAATGTTTTACTAGGAGATATGAGCCTTGTAGGTCCTCGTCCTAGCCCACTAGGGAATGAACATAGATATTCGAAAGAATTTAAAATGAAATTTGAAGTTCAACCAGGAATTACAGGATTGAATCAAGCCTTGTTAAGAAATGCAGCATCTATGGATGAAAGAATGAAAAATGATGTTTATTATGTAGAAAATATGTCGTTTTTCTTAGATTTTAAAATTATTCTTTTAACAATTTTTTCCGTTATAAAAAGAAAAAATATCACTAGGGATGATGTATTAAAATGAAAAATAATAAGACATTAATACTTTTGACAAATTATTTTCCCTTTTGGAAAGGTGAAGAATATCTTGAATCTGAGATTAATTATCTTTCTGAGACATTTGAAAAGGTTATTATTATACCCGTAATGATTAATAAAAATATGAAACAAACAAGGGCTGTATCATCTAATGTTTCTATACTTAACGTATCAACAGATCATTCATTAAAAGGAAAAATTCAGATGCTGATCTACAATTGGAACGGGTCAATTAAGAATGAAATAAAGAAAATGCCAATAAGTTTTTCAAAGAAATTGTTTGAATATTATTTTCAAATAAGAAGTTTAGCTACATGGAAAATTGTTAAGGATGAATTTGAAAAAGAAATCAATTTACCAATCAACACCTCTATTTATATATACTCTTATTGGTTCTATCTCACTTCAATGGTGGGGATTGAACTTAAGAAACATTTAGTAGATAAAGATTATGAAGTAAAAAAAATTATTTCTAGAGCACATGGCTATGATGTAAATGAAAATGCTAATTTTTTGAATTATTTACCAAGTCGCGAGTATTTGTTAAGCAATATGGATTTTGTTTACCCGGTATCAACTTTTGGGGAAAATATGTTGAAAATGAGAGTCCCTAATTTAAAAGAAAAAGTAGCTGTGAGAAAATTAGGAGTTAAATCAATTAGTAATAAATTTTTCCAACATGAGAATAAAAAAATATATTTAGTTAGTTGCTCAACTATAAGACCATTAAAAAATATTGAAAAAATTATTGACACACTAAGTCTTTGTGAAAAAAGAGGTATAGATTATAAATGGATTCATCTCGGTTCTGGAAAAATGTCTTATGAAAAAAAAATCCATAAATATGCGAAAAAGAAGTTAACAGAAGGTAAGTATGAGTTTTATGGATATGTTAAGAACAAGGATGTAATGAATGTTTATAAAGATAAAGAAGTATCTTTATTTATAAATGTATCTGAATCGGAAGGAACTCCTGTATCGGTAATGGAGGCTTTTAGTATGTCCTTACCTGTTATTGCATCTGATGTTGGAGGAACTTCAGACATTGTAAAAGATGGATATAATGGAATTTTAGTTGATTTTCAAATAACTCCTCAAGATCTTTTAGAAAAAATAATTGATTTGAACAATTTTTCAAAAGAAAAATATAATGAGATGTCACGAAATGCTTTTCTAACATGGCAGACAATGTTGAGTGAAGAGAAAAATTACCAAAAATTTTGTCAAGAGTTATTAGAGGGGGATATATGAGAAAAAATTTGTTGTTTAACATAATTCAGATAATATTTTTCCCACTTTTGATAATTTGTTTTGCCTATTATTATCAAATAATGAATTATGAAGCTATGGCAGTTGTTTTGCTAATTCTAATTGTTTCGTTCTTCATTACTTCTTTTACAAAGTATCCAGATAATATACCTTTTTCGCTTTTTTTGATAACATTCTTTACATTTTTACTCGGGCGAATAGTTGTCACGGGAATCTTGGGATATAAAAAGGATATGGTCGGTTTATTTGGTACTGCCTTTTATGATACACAAATCATTATAGAGGTTTTATTATTACTTTTTATTAGTCTGTTATTTCTTTTTTTGGGAAGTTTTATAAAAATACAATTAAATCACAATTTAATTCAAAGTAATTATGAGGAAATTAAGTTAGTAAGTAAATATATATTTTTATTATCGTTTGTTCTTAGGGTGTTCGTACTGATTGAAATGATACAAGGAACAAATTCACAAGGGTATTATGAAGCATTTTCTTCTTTTCGCTCTTCATTACCTGGTGGTATAGTGTTTCTTAGTGAAATGTACGATATCAGCTTTTTTATTTTTTTAGGATGTATGCCTTATAAAAAAGAAGCTTTACCGTTTATTTATCTATATTTAGTTGAAGGTGTATTATGTTTGTGGTCAGGAAGAAGATCAGATTTTCTCCTAAATGTTATTATACTTGTATTGTATGTCTTCTATAGAGAATACTTCTCAAATAAACGTGAAAAATGGATTAGCAAAAAGCAAATATTATTAGGTATTTGCATCCTTCCAATATTTTTCATAATACTCAATATAGTCGGAAATTTAAGAAGGGGTGATTCTCTAGCGACAAACCGAGTTTCTGAATCTGTGCTTGATTTTTTCTTCTCACAAGGAATTAGTGTAAATGTGTTGGGTTACACAATTAATTTTAGAGATTCTTTGCCTAATAAAAATTACTCGTTTGGTCCAATTATTGAGTTTTTTAAAACAAGAATTTTTATGAGTTTAACTAAAACTGAAAATTTTTATGTTGGACAGAACGTGAGCAGAGCTTTGGAGGGAAATCTTTTTTCACATACGATATCTTATTATATAATGCCTGACTTATATCTGAGAGGAATAGGATATGGTAGCAGCTATATAGCCGAACTGTTTAAAGATTTCTCTTATATCGGTTTAATATTAGGAAATTTATTTTATGGTTTTTTCCTAAGAAATTTTTACCGGTTTATAACACGTTTGAATCCATATTTTAAAGGTATTTTTTTTCTAATGGCTAGACAGCTTATGTTTGCACCAAGAAGTAGCTTTACAAATTTTTTAGTAGCCTCGTTATCTTTACCTAAGATTTTTAGTGTCATAGTTATTTTTTTAATGGCTTATACATTAAAAAAAATTGGTAATAATAGTAAAGTGAAGGTTTAATAAAATGAGAAAGAGAATTTTGACAAGTTTATCTTATACATTTACATCAAATATGGTTAATTTGTTTACATCGTTTTTTTTAATCATTTTTGTGCCTAAATTTATTGGTGTTGAACTATATGGTTATTGGCAACTTTATATATTTTATACTACATACCTTCAATACGTGACTTTTGGTATACCAGAAGGAATATATTTAGAATTTGGCGGTAGTCATTACAATGAGTTGCCCAAAAAAAGTTTAAGAAATCAATTTTTGAATTTATTTGTTGTTTCTTTGTTCTGTATGCTATTGCTAATTTTTGTTGGAATCTATGGAATTTCAACCGATTCCCAGAAAAGTACGGTACTTATATTTTCAGCAATAGCTTTACTATTGATAGTACCCAGGTCTGTTTTAACCTATGAGTTACAGGCTACTGATGAACTTAAATTATTTTCTGTAGCTATGATTTTGGAAAAAATGTTATTAATAATTGGAATAATAAGTCTGGTTATTTTAAGAGTGACAAAGTTTGAATATTTTATTATTGTGGATCTTTTTTCTAAACTTGTTACGAATATATTATTAGTATATGTATCACGATCTTTGGTTTTTGGAAAGATCAAGTCTCTCAGTATAGGAATTAAAGATTCAGTTTATTTTTGTAAAATTGGAATCAACGTTACCTTATCTAATCTTAGTAGTATATTAGTTATGGGGATCATAAGAATGAGCATTGAGTTAAAATGGTCTATTCAAGTTTTTGGAAAAATATCTTTAATTATCAGTATGACAAATATGATAATGGTATTTATCAATTCCATTTCGATTGTATTTTTTCCGATTTTAAAAAGAATGGAAAGTAATAAATTGAAAGAGGCTTTTAAATACATTGATAAACTATTATCTAGTCTAATACTGAATATTCTATTTTTATATTTTCCGATTTATCTTTTTCTCCAACTATTCCTTCCTGCATATTCTTCAGGGCTAAAATATTTAGCATTTATATTTCCAATGACAATTTTTGAAAGTAAAATTGCTATGCTATATAATACATATCTCAAAGTTTTGCGAATGGAAAGAAAGTTGTTACAAGTAAATATCTTAATGGTTTTAATGACAATAGTTGTTATTTATCCAGTTATTTGGATATTTGAATCCCTTGATGGTGCAGTATTTATGATAACAATAGTTTCTATTTTGAAAAGTTATTTTTTTAGAAGAATATTGAATGCCAAATTAGAAATTAATCAGTCAGCTTCGATTCCATGGGACAGTATTATTGTGTTAACATTCGTTTGTTGTAGTATCTTTTTTAGTTTAAATCAAGTATTTCTTATTATGTTAATTATAGTTAGCGTATTTAATGTTTATAATTTCTCCAAAAATAGAAATGCATGGAGACATTTGAAAGAAAACATAAATTCCAATAGTTAAAATTTAGTTAGGTATAATGAACATTTGTAACGATGAGAGTACCTGAAGTTACTGTATCACTATTTTACAAATATATTAAGATATCATGCTAATTTCCCAAAAAAGTTGCTACATGATTCAAATTGTGAGAAAATAGGTTTCATGAATTATTCTTGCAAAAATGAGGAAGTGTCTTATGAACCTATGGAAAAAAGTAACATTAACTGCTTTAGGAGTAGTCCTTGTTTCAGTTGCGGGTTTTTGCGCATACGGGATTAAAATTTATTCTGATGCAACTGGTACAGTTAAAGGTGTGTATGAATCGATTGATCGGACTTCTAAGAGAAGACAAAGCGCGGTCAATATTGATGCACAAGAACCTTTTTCAGTTTTACTAATGGGAATTGATACTGGAGATTTAGGCCGAACAGAACAAGGGCGTTCTGATACTACGATGGTAGTTACTATTAATCCTAAAGAACAAAAATCTACAATGATTAGTTTGGATCGGGATATTTTAACTGATATTGTTGGATATGGCACAGAAGATAAGCTGAATCATGCTTATGCATTTGGTGGTGCGAAGATGGCGATTGATACAGTCGAAAATCTATTGGATATTCCAATTGATAGTTACGTATCGATCAATATGAAAGGTATGAAAGATTTAATTGATGCTGTAGGTGGCATTGAAGTGGATAATCCATTTGAATTTACACTAGATGGTATTACGGTTCCAAAAGGTCATATTAAGCTAGATAGTGAGACTGGCTTAGCCTATGCGCGTATGCGTGAAGAAGATCCAGAAGGCGACATTGGGCGTCAACGTCGTCAAAGAGAAGTCGTTGAAAAAATTGTTAATAAAGTCATCAGTTTGGATGGTATTACTAAATATAGAAAAATTTTAGATGCGGTAAAAGATAATGTGAAAACGGATCTAACGTGGGATAATATGGTAGATATTCAAAAGAAATATATTCCTGCTTTCAAAGATATTGATTCTTTACAATTAGAAGGTGAAGGTCAAGAAATTGGCGGTATTTACTATCAAATTCTAGATCCAACGAAATTATATGACGTACAGACGAATTTACGGGCACAATTAGGCTTGCCTGAGAACAAAGACATGCAGGCAAAAGATAATAGTAACTACAGTAATTATACGAATGGTAATGAGGCAGGCACATATGAATATGGCGGCGATGTATCTGAAACAACTAATAATTATGGTTATAATCAAGATATCGCAAATGCTGATGGTTCTAGCTATACGGATCCAAATGCTGTAGATGAGGTATATTCGGACGGTTATTAAGCAGAAAACTTCTATTCTTAAGAAAGAATAGAAGTTTTTTTATATTCTGTCCAGTTTAGACTAGAAATCTATTTTATAGGGTGGTATAATTGGACTATACCAAATCTGAACATAAGGGAGTAATTTTTTTATGGAAATTATCAAAGTAGCGAACGCTGAAGAAGGCGGAAAGAAAGCATTTGAACTAATCAAAGAAGGCATGAACAATGGTGCGAAAGTTTTAGGTCTGGCTACAGGAAGCACACCGGAAACTTTATATAAAGAAATGACTACAAGTAATTTAGATTTTACAGAGATGACTTCTGTGAACTTGGATGAATACGTTGGACTAGGTGGAGACGATGATCAAAGTTACCGTTATTTCATGAATGATCAACTATTTAATAAAAAACCATTCAAAGACACATATGTACCAAATGGTAAAGCAGCAGATCTAGCAGCTGAATGCAAACACTATGAAAGTATTATCGATAGCAATCCAATCGATATTCAAATCTTAGGTATTGGTCAAAATGGACATATTGGTTTTAATGAACCAGGAACACCTTTGGATAGCTTGACTCATGTTGTTGAGTTAACAGAATCGACAATCAATGCCAATAAACGCAATTTTGAAAAAGTGGAAGACGTACCAACAAGAGCGGTTTCTATGGGAATCGGTTCAATCATGAAAGGTAAAAAAATGATTTTAATGGCCTATGGCGAAGCCAAAGCAGATGCAATCAAAGGTATGATCGATGGACCTGTTTCTGTTGATTTACCAGCTAGTGCGTTACAAAATCATTCAGATGTTGTTGTAATCGTTGATGAAGCTGCAGCAAGTAAATTATAAAAAAAGTAGATAGGCCTTAAGTATAACAATTACTTCAGTGTATACGATTTATCTGGATTTTACGTGGTTGGGATATGACTCACAGAGTTATATCTCAGCCATGTTTTTTTATAAAATGAACATCAATCTCTTAAATAAAATTAGTGCTATAATAAAATAGTAGAGTAAGAGGAGGAATAAATGTAATGGATTTAAATTTAACAGTTCCTGAAATCATTATCCGACTATGTTTGGCGATGTTGATTGGTGGAACCATTGGCTTTGAACGACAGTATAAAAATCGTCCTGCAGGTATGCGGACGCATATTTTAGTTTGTATGGGGGCAACGATCATTGCACTGATTCAAGTTGAGATAGCCGCTAGCGCATTGCAAGATGCGGTAAATCATCCTGAGTTGGTCGGTGTGATTCGTTCAGACCAAGCACGTTTGATTGCCCAGGTAGTTAGTGGAATTGGTTTTTTAGGAGCAGGAACGATTATTGTGACCAAGCAATCAGTAACTGGTTTGACAACTGCGGCTTCTTTGTGGGCTATTGCAGGATTAGGAATTGCGATTGGCATGGGCTACTACGCAATTGCCATCACTAGTTTTATTGGTGTTTTCATTGCTTTAACTGTAGTAAGAAGAGTAATTCATGTGCCGACAACAAAAAAACTAGAAATTCGCTATATACACAAACAAGAGACCAAAGAATTTATCAATCAATATTTTGAAGAGCATAAAATTGAAATTGAAGATGTAAACTTTAATGTGGTTTTAGCGGATGATAATCAAATTTACACCAATATTTATACGATTGATTTACCAAAAGGAATGACGTACGCTGAAGTTATAGAAGATTTATCCATTTATAAAAACATAACGAAACTTCGTCTAGTCAGTATTTAAATAGCTTTAATAGTCTGACAAAATCTGTTCCCACCGTCTATATTGGATAGGATGTGAAACAAAAGTAATATTCATTTTTGTTTCATATCCACTTTTTGCTGTACATTACTGAATATAATGAAGAATAAACCAACTGAACAAGACTGTGAAACAACTACTAAAAAAATTAACCCAATCGTTTGATAACCAAGAGATACCGTGGATTTGTTTGGTTTGCTGTAGATGATGATATCGTTGTTCAGTAAGTTTTCCACAGATGCTACAGCGATAGGTTACTTGTAGAGTTGCGCCTAACAAACTATCCACAAGAGAAGTAACAATACCGCAAATAAAGGGCACAATGACGATTAAGCTTATTGGAAGTACAGAAGCATGATACCAGCTGTAAAACAGCCAAAATGAAAGTGAGATCAGTAAGCTACCTAAAAGTGAAGCAACACTACCAAGAATAGAAATACCACCAGAAAGACCTGGCTCAATCGGTTTAAATGAAACGATTGAGCGTGGTACTTTTTTACTTAAAATACCGATCTCAGAGCCAAAGGTATCTGCCGTAGCTCCTGCGATTGCGCTAACATAGCCAATCAAGAATAGTGGCTTTTTTGTATAATAGAATAGAATCAAGGAGATAATCGCAGGAAGACTATGCGCAAAAACTTGCCATGCATCTCTCGCATGTCCTTTTGCCGTAACGGATTCGACTTTAGTTATGTTCATCATTTTTTTTGCTAAATGAATACATCCTGAACTAGTAAAAAATATTATTATTAGGCCCCAAGTCGGCCATGGACCAAATCCGCAAATAATTGTCGCAACAAAAATCAAAGCTAAAGCACCAGACTTCGTAACGAAATGTGTGATATAAGAGAGCATAGCGATTACGCTGCCGACAATAAACCCTAGAAGTAATTTATATAATAAAATAGTCATACTGCACCTCTTGAAATAATTGATTTAGAAAAAACATATGTAGACAGTAAGTATATCATGGAATGATCATTAAAATTAAAGAGATAAATTATTTCATAAGATAACAGGCTAAGGCAAAAATTCTCTTTTTATAGTAGCAAAGAATGGTAGAATAAAAGTATCATCTATTGGAGGTTATGTATGGGTTCTCTCTTTAAGCAATCGAAGTTATTATTTTGGACAGTAGAAATTGTACTAACAATTATCGGCGTTTTCTTTTTATTAAAGATGCCAAATGTTTTTAGTCCGATTTTAGGAATGGTGTCTGCTGTTTTTATGCCGTTATTGATCGCGGGCTTTCTATATTATATGTTTGATCCAATCGTCGTATTTTTAGAGAAACGAGGTCTTCCGAGAATTGCCGGTTTTCTACTTTCTTTTGCAATTTTACTTGTATTGATTGCAATTGTGGTCATGAATGTTGTCCCTCAGTTAGTGAATCAGTCAGTAGAGTTAAGTCAGTCACTTCCTAGTTATGCAGAAGAGATGAATCAATGGTTAAACGATTTAGGCAATTTGGAGGGAATGAAAGAGTTTAACATTCAAGAACAACTAGATAAGGCCAATATTACGGTCAGTAATATTTTAAACTTTGCGATTGTAGGAGTTACTAGTAGTCTATCTAAAATAGTTGGTGTTTTGATGAGATTCTTTATTTTACTTTTTACTGTGCCATTTATCTTGTTTTTTATGTTTAAAGATGGTCATAAATTTTTGGATGCAATGTCTCATTTCTTTCCCAAAAGTATTCGCAGTGAATTACGTCAGACAGTCAAAGAAATGAATCAAACATTGTCAGCGTATATTAGTAGTACCGTTTTAGATGCTTTGATCATTGGTGTCTTAAGCTTTATCGCGATGACGATTTTTAAACAGCCCTATAGTCTGCTGTTGGCTGTCTTTTGTGGAATGACCAATATTATTCCTTATGTTGGACCCTTTATTGGTGCAGTTCCAGCCATTCTAGTGGGCTTGTTTATTTCACCGTGGCAAGCACTCTATATGGCAATATCGATTTTAGTCATCCAACAATTGGATGGTAATTTGATTAAGCCTTTACTAATGGGAAAATCATTGAATATTCATCCGTTAACGATCATACTAGTATTGATCGCATCTGGAAGTGTTGGTGGAATTATTGGGATGTTGATTTGTATTCCTGTATATGCTGTGATCAAAACGTTAGTTATTAATATTTCTAAAATTTACAGCATAAGAAAAGAAGGTAAAGAAACTATATCAGATAATAGAATCGCTGAGTAAATCTAATATTTCAATAAAAAATAAGGCTGGAATAAAACTACGTTGAGTTTTTATCCAGCCTTATTTGAGGTTCTATAATATATTGTGTTGGTGGAAAT
>NZ_JXLC01000015.1:0-89115 GCF_001886225.1 Enterococcus silesiacus
TTTACCAACATTAGTTGACAAAGAGCCCTTTTTTGTTGTACACATATAAAAATGAACTTGTAAGTAAAGAATAGTAATGCAAAAGCGTCTATAACACTTTGTGAAGCTTAGCAAATCATGTTATCTACTTCTAATTGAAACATAACTCTTTAATTATCCCCCTTAACATGGACTCCTAACCCAGTTAAGGATATTTTACTTATACAAACTACAAACGCTACAAAAGAATGGGATATGCCTCCCGCAAATGGATATAACTGGATAGTTTAAACTATATAATGGCATATCTGTATAACACAGAATCAATCACACTTTCTAATCGCTTCTAAAAACCACCGTCTAAATTGTTTTTCATCAATATCCACACAAACACGACAGTTTATCTCTTTTCCCAGATATCCATCTAAATCGAATAATGTCGCTCCAGCCGTCAACAACCCTTGAGTTTCAACTGTAACATAAGACTCTCGCACTTCAAACATTTCAGGATCTAGCAGATAGGCGATCGCACAACCATCATACATCTTCAATCCAGTATCTAAACTACCACCGCGATATGCGCTAAACAAGTGATCGATCATGTCACCCGTTTTATTCATCTTTTGGAGCGTTGCCCGCTCTTCAGGTAAGACCAAGGCTTTTTCTCCTACATCTAATCCGACGACCGTTAAAGGCATCTTACTTTCAAAAACGATTTTGGCCGCTTCCGGATCAGCTGCGATGTTAAACTCTGACAATACACCATAATTTCCTCTGGCTAACGAGCCACCCATAATGATCAGTTCTTCGACTCTTTCCACACATTCCGGATACATTCTAAGCAAAAGAGCGATATTAGTTAATGGTCCGATCCCAACGATCGTAGTCTTTTCTTTTGACTCCATCAGTACTTTATACATCTCAATTACTGCATGGTTTTTTGTTAATAATTCATACTTGGATTCTGGAAATTCATAACCATCCATGCCTGTGCTTCCATGAATGTCGCTAGCATTGATCGCTTCACGCAACAATGGTCGATCTGAACCGATCGCCACAGGAACCTCTTTATCCCAAAAAGCCAGCAACTTAAGGAGGTTTTTTGTTACTTTATCCACACTAACATTCCCCGCAACTGTCGTAAAAAGTTTGATATCCAACCGTTCATCAAACAATGCTGCAGCGATGGCAATTGCATCATCGATCCCTGGATCTGTATCAATGATGACTTTTCTTGATTTTTTCACTTTCTTTTTTCCTTCCTTTAGGCTTGATCCGTGTAACATAGTCGTTCTCCCATGCTGATTACACTTCGCTAAAGCCACTCCTTTTTTTATATAAAAAAGCGGAAAACAGAAAAAGTAACTGCTCTCCCGCCTTCTTCTATTTTTAATAATCTAATTGTTTTAAATGTAATAGAAATGACTCTGACGTCAAACGCTGAATCTTATATAAACGTTCAATTTGCTTGTGGATTTTTTTATCTGCTTTACTTGCTGGATCAAAAAGTTCCATCAACTTGCCGAATCCGTATTCTACCAAAATACCTACGCCGCCGCTACCAACCGTGAATCCCATCATTTCTGTGTCATTTAATTGGCCCTTTTTGATTTCTGCGATAAGTTGACTGAAATCGCCTTCAACGATAATCTCATCTGTTTTTTTATCTAAGGCTGCTGCTAGTTCTGCCTTAGTTTGTACAGTTACCTGCTCCATAACCATCCCAAAAACCTCCTTTGTCTCTTTTTAATTATTATACGCTATTCCTATATTTTTACTAGAGGTACTTAAGACGTATACGAAAAGGATGCGAAGAACCCATTTTCTGGTCGCTTCCCATCCTTTTATTTCTATGATTCGATCATTACTTCTTCAACCAAAGAAACTACTTTTCCCTTGCCGCGTTCAACCAACAAAGCAAGCTGGATAAAAGCAAATAAGACATTACTTTGTTTTGAATAAGCAAAATATCTAGCTTCCCAATTTGTTACATAAGGCTCTTTCTCTTTTCTTGCATCTTTGAATCTATAGACCTGATCCCCATATTTATAAAAAATATTGATTAGACGTTCATTTAAAAACGAATACTTTGTTTCCCCTACATTTGACAATGGCGCTGTGCCTAAATCAACCGAATGATAGCCTTGTTTTTGGTAGGCCACAATAAAATGAGTCAACAAAAAATCAGTCATATGCTGTGGTGCTGCCTCACTATAGCGTAGTAAGTCATACGACATTTCACGATTTTGAACGATTGGCTTAGCGGTAATAAAACCAATCACTTCATGACGTTCATTCCGCACAATACCGATATCGCTTAATTCAAGATACTCTTTATCAAAATGACCACCCACAAAATTCCGTTCTCGTTGCGTTCCTAACCATTCTTCAGATACACGAGCCAACTCCTGAAACAGCTCATCTGAAACTGGTTCATGATACAACGTAAAGCGATAGCCAGAATTAGTCAAATGCTGCAATTCCATACTATTGGTTGAGAGAGAGACATGGGCTTTATCGATCGTAGAAAAATCAACGATTCCTTCTTCTCCAACCTTCATAAAATCGAATCCTAAATCATGCAGAACCATCGTATACTTTTCGCTGATTCGATAAAACGCGGCTTGATAGCCTAGTAAATCGGCTGCATCCATAAATGCCAGTGTGCCTTGCGTCCATTTTTCTTGATTTCCAATCGGATCAGCTAAAATAAAGCATTTGTTTCCTTTGATTTGGTAGGCGAATAAGACCTCATCTTTTCCATTTTCCTGATAGTAATAATACGTATAATTTTTCAAATAGAGTAAATGACTACCTGACGTTCCCCCATATCGATCGATCAAGGCCGTTAAACGTTCTTCCTGATACGCTTCACCTAAACGTTTTGAAGTATCTGCTAGGTATTGATACAGTGTGATCAAGCCGATCATCGAAATCCCTAAGCCAATCAAGCCAGAAAACCAGACATCATCTGATGGAAATAGTAAAAACATATGAGGAAGCGGTCCTGTTTTGTCAGGATGAGAGCTATAATACCCTGCAACCGCATAAATAATAAACAAGAAACTAAACAAAACACCATCGACTGCCAGCGCACCCCACGAGTAAACAAATTTTTCCCGGTAAAACTCTTTTCTCGCCAAAAATACCGCTGAAAGAATCACCAGATAAACTAAAATCAATTGCCATGAAGCCGTTCTAGAAATGGTATTAACGATTCCAAAAATCAATAGACTAATCGTTGGCCAGTAAGCTTTGCGGACTTTCATCGAAATCCCTCTCGCCAGACCCAATAACAAAAAGCCAATCAACATATTAAATGTTTGATCTAAAAAATCAAAAGAGAATGGCAATAAAAACTTGAACAAGCGGCTAACATTCGATAAGTTTGTAATCGTCGACAGCAAAACCATCATGATTCCAGCAAAATAAAGTGCTGCAACTAAAATAAAATGAGCAGCTTTTTGCGAAAAAATTCGGGGTAAATTATCCAAAAAACGATTGATTTTAATACCTGTTTGATGAATAAATAAGATAATTCCAGTAATAAACGGTAAAACATAATAAAATAATCGATAATAAATCAGCCAAACAACTGCTGTCGATTGCCCCACTCCTAATTGTGCCAAGCCTAAAATCATCAACACATCAAACGTTCCCATACCACCTGGCACCATTGTCAGCATACCGATCAATGTCGCAATCACAAACATTGGATAAACAGAAACCAAGGAGACATCAACAGACATCAATGCACCCACACTTAAAAAGGCGAGCATAGCACCTAACCACTGCCCCAGTGATGCCCCGAACAAAAGAAAAATACCTTTCGGGAAAAAATCTTTGAACAGAGTATATTTTTTAATTTGAGTAAATAACAACAAGGCTGGCGCAATCAAACTGCCTGCCAATAGCCAGACCCAATATTCTCTAAATAAACTATCTGGACGAATAAAAAAAACATCGATGAACGCAATAAATGCTAAAATAGATAAACCCGAAATCATAAATAGAGCAACTTTAGAAACTGTTGCAACCACTTTTTTACGCGGCGCGTCCTTGCCATAAAAATTAGCCCGCAATGTTGCGCCGACCACACCGCCAAAGCCTGCCAGATTGTTGATCGTATTTGTGACCCAAGCGGAAACAAACCACTCCCAGCGATTCATTCTCGGCTTCCCTTGCTCTTCTAATACTTTTACCACTACTAAATCATATAATAACATCGGTAAAACGCCGATCAAGCCGACCAGAATCATTCCGATGATCCGAAAGCGATTTTGTTGTCCCATCGTGTGAAAGACATCCTGCCAAGTCATTCCCTGCACAATATGCGTCACTTGATTCGCGACAAAGATCAAAACAGAACCCAGAAAGATCAATTTCAATAACAAGCTATGTGCTTTCATCCAATGGAGTAGTTGGTTTATTTTATTTTTCATTTGTTCACCACCTTCTTTGACCACTTCTAAAAAATCACTTACATCTATTTTCTTTTATATGTTAGCTTATAACTGATTATTTTTCCACTATTGATTTTTTCTTATTCTTGTAAAATCGTCATCGTCTCCTTGAAATAGATCGATCCATTCATCTTCTACTATCGACTTGTTTTTTTTGGGGCGTTACATAGTTACACATCGTTGTGTATCAGCGGATTGTGACAGATCTACACTTTCTTTTCACCATTATGTATATTATCATTTTCAATATAAATCACGAAAGGATGATCACTATGAAAATCGGTCAACGTCTAAAAGAAGCCCGAACCGCTAATCACTATTCCCAGCAGGAGGTTTCTGAAATACTCCATGTTTCACGTTCAACTATTTCCAGTTGGGAGATCGGCAGAACCTATCCTTCAATTGAATTGTTAGTTGAGTTAAGTAAATTATACGATTTATCTCTCGACCAACTATTAAAAGAAGACGAAGAAATCATCAAGGAATTTAAAAAAGACCAACAATATAAAAAGTGGGTCGTTATTCTTGGCATTGTTATCATAATTCTCTTATTAGTCCTTTTAATAAGCAGCTTTAACGTTTCTGAAAAAGCGATCGCATCAAGCCATTTACTAATTACTTTGACACAGGAGGGTGCTTTTGAATAAACAAAAACTACTATTTATTCTATATCTAGTTATTTATGTGACTGTTTTTCTTTTTAAGATCCCGACTTTATTAATAGAAAAGATCACTTTAACAAATTTAAGTATAGCAGTATATGTACTTCTCTTCATTATCGGTATTACCCTGTATCATACGACTCTTAGAAAGAATTTAAGCTGGATCGTTCATAACAAACTCAAATCATTGCTCATTTTAGTTCTTGGCTACATAGGAGATAATCTATCCCTCATACCAGCTTTTTTCTTAATTAATTACCTTGGTATTACCGAGACACTTCAGAATGATTCAGACATTATGATCGTTAGCCAATTACTTTCACCAATAACAATTATTGTCGTCTTAGGCATAATCGGACCGATCGTAGAAGAACTATTTTATCGGCAAATGCTGATCTCCAGTTTATCTACATATGTTCCTTCCTGGTTTGCCATCCTTATTTCCAGCTTTCTCTTCGCTTGCTTACACATGGATGCTCGCACGCTTAATGAAGGGCTACTCGTAATACCTTACTTTTTTTCAGGGATTATTTTGGGTATTCTTTACAAAAAAACAGATAATATACTTTTTCCAATCATTCTGCACGTATTTGTCAATGTTACAGGGCTCATCCCGTTATTGATGACTTAGACGACTGTTGATAAAAAACCTGAGTAATAAATCCAGCAGACTTTGGATTATTACTCAGGTTCTTCTTTGCTACTAACTTTTTTAGTGATTCTTATTCTTATACTCGCTTCCAATTTTGTCAGCCACAATAATTGCCGCTTTAACTTGGTCTACTGTAATTGGAAATGGCATTGAATGAATGGATTCTTCTGGAATACATGATTTTTCAGCTACTTCTGTTAGCTCAGCATCTGAAATTTCTTTCACCCCTAAATCAGCTAAACAAACGGGTAAACCGATTGATAAAGCAAAATCCAATACTTCATATAACTCAGCTTTTGGCGCATTTTCTAAAACTAGCTGACAAATCGTACTGAATGCTACTTTTTCGCCATGTGTTGCGCCATGAGCATCATGTAAAACGGTCAACCCATCATGGATTGCATGAATTGCAGCGAGTCCTGCACTCTCAAACCCTAAGCCGGAAAGTAAGATGTTTGCTTCAATGATATTTTCAAGAGCTGGTGTTACTACGTTATTATCCGAAGCTTCTTTGGCTTTTAGACCATCTTCTAAAATTGTTTCATAGCATAATTTAGCTAATGCCAACGCTGTATTCGTTCCTTTAGCTGGCGGACAGACACCTTCACGGGCGCCGCAAGGCAAACCAGCATTAACGTTAGAATAAGAATTATGCGTAGCTCTTGCTTCAAAATAAGTAGATAAGGCATCTCCCATACCAGATACTAAGAAACGTGTTGGCGCATTTGCGATAACAACTGTATCGATCAAAACAACACTTGGACTTTGAACGAAGTATGCATAATCATCAAACTGACCATCTTCTGTATAAAGAACTGCCGAATGACTTGTCGGTGCGTCTGTTGCAACAATGGTTGGTACGATAATCAAGTTATGACCTTCAGCCACACATTTTGCCGTATCGATCGCTTTGCCGCCTCCCAGACCGATCACGCAATCACAATCATTTTCTTTAGCCACTTTTTGTAGCCGAGCCACTTCTACACGGGATGCTTCTCCGTGGAAATTACTTTCAACAAAGGAAATATCAAATTTTTCAGCCGTTTTATCTAGTTTCTCTTTTACTCGGTTCACATCATCTTTATGGGCGATTAACAAGGCTTTTTTACCAAAAGTCGTAACAAAATAACCTAAATTTAGTAATTCATCTTCCCCTTGAACATATTTCGTTGGACTAATAAATGCTTTTCTCATGTTTGGAAACTCCTATTCTCATCTTTATTTTATTTTTAAAGGGGCTAATTGCTCCTTTATGGTTTCGATCGGTGTATCTACTTGCAACAAGGCCGCTGCCGTATAAGCGCTTTCTACTAAGGCTGTATCAAACAGTAACACTTCTTTTTCTGTCATATCAATGGCCATTTCTAAATTCATTTTAGCGCTGCCTAAATCATAAAAAGCGAGCAATGTTTGCGCAGAATTCTTTTCAAACGCATCCATGATTTTTTCAAATGATGTCCCCACAGCTCCTTGGTCTAAGCCAGCTGCAACAGTTATCGGTACATCTTTTGCCACTTCTTTGATCAAGCGGTCCACACCTTCACCGATTTCTTTCACATGAGAGACGATCACTACACCATTACTCATCGAACACACCTGCTTCCATTAAAGATTGAAAGAAATACATGCTGGACATTGCCCCAGGGTCGATATGACCAATAGAACGCTCACCAACATAAGACGCTCGTCCTTTTGTCGCAGCAATATCTTTTGTCGCTTCTACCGCTGCTTTCAACGTTGCTTCTGTTAACGTATCACTCTTAATTGCGTCTATTGCCGGCGCCCATTCATCCAGCATGGTTTTTTCACCTGGTTTGCTGTTTCCACGTTTTTCAATTCCTGCTAATCCTGCTTCTAAAATAGGTAGTGCCTCAGCAGTTGTTGCCGATGCTTTGGCCATTTCCATCATCGCTGTTCCATATAACGGACCAGAAGCACCACCGACTTTACTGATCAAAGCCATTGCGGTCACTTTGAAAATATCTTGTATTGTTTCCGTCTCTTTACTTCCTAGACTCTCACTCACCGCTTCCATCCCACGAGCCATATTATTCCCATGATCTCCATCCCCGATTGGTGTATCCAATTCACTTAAATAGTCTTTATTTTGATCGATTTTTTCTTTGAATAATTGTAGTGTTTTCTTTAGATTATCTACAGTAAACATTTAAATTCCTCCTAATTTAAAAGTGTAGTGGGCTCGTTTAGCTCTGACAGAAAAATAAATTGTGGACTCTTTAGGTCACAGGCAGATCCTACCTTTTTTCTGAGAGACTAGTACGTGTAGCTAACGTTAATTCATTATGTGGCATTTTTACCAAGCCACCGTATCCACCTCTTCATTCAAGGCCTGTACCCAATCATCTTCCACTTTCAGCAATGTCATAGAAAGCCCTGCCATTTCTAAAGAAGTCATATAATTGCCGACTTTTGAAAAGGAGATTTCTACACCTTCTGCATCCAATAATTTCATTGCATCATCATAAAAAATATATTGTTCCATCAATGGTGTGCCGCCTAATCCGTTGATCAAAATAGCAAATTTATCACCTTTACCCCATTGGAATGCCACTTTTAGTTTTGAAACTAATTCTTCAGCCATTTCCTTAGACGTTTTGATTTTTTCTCGTTTGTAACCAGGCTCTCCATGGATACCAACACCAAATTCAATTTCATCATCCTTTAAAACAAATCCAGGTTTGCCGACTTCTGGAACCGTTGCACCTGTTAAAGCCACACCGATTGTTTTCAAATTCTTAACAACCTTTTCACCTAAGGCAACTAATTCATCCACTGATGCTCCATTACGTGCTGCTGCTCCTAGAATTTTGTGGACGAAAACCGTGCCAGCCACACCACGTTTACCTTGCGTATACGTACTGTCTTCCACAGCAATATCATCATCCACAACAACTGTGCCGACTTTGATCTCTTCCATCTCTGCTAAATCTTTCGCCATATCAAAATTCATGATATCTCCAGAATAGTTTTTCACGACCATGACAACGCCTTGTCCTTGGTCAACAGCTTTGATTCCTTCAAAAATTTGGTCAGGCGTAGGTGATGTGAATACTTGTCCGCAAACGGCAGCCTGTAGCATCCCTGATCCAATAAATCCGGCATGGGCTGGTTCATGGCCGCTACCGCCGCCGCTGATCAAAGCTACCTGTTTATTGATTTCTTTTTGTTTTAAAACAAAGGTTTCTGGGACTTGTTGCACTTTTTCCTGATGGGCACGAACAAATCCTTGCACCATTTCTGGAACTACATTTTGTGCTTGATTGATGATTTTTTTCATACTATTCCCTCCTATTTTATCTTTGTTTGATGAGCGTGTTCATTTAGTTTTCATCTTTCTATTTTCACATTCGATCGTCCCTATTTTTCTGTCGGAGTTGGACGAGCTCATTGTGCTTTTATTTTATCTAGCTCCATGAGCTAACTCTTCGGAAAAAAGATAAAATCCGATTGTGGCAAAGAGTGCCACCCTCATATTTCCCTATTTTTCTGTCAGAGTTGGACGAGCTCATTGTGCTTTTATTTATTGTATACGTTTACAATACTCGCTTATAAAAAAAGTTGCAACGGACAAACAACAAAATGTGTCCGCTTTCATTTCATTCTTTATTCAAACTATAGTTTTCACTGGACAGACAGCGTATAATAGAAACAGATATTATCGAAAAGGGGCAGAGGCTCAATGAAACAATTGATCAATTCCAGTGGACACATGCGCCAGCAGTTACTAGCTGGACTGACTTATACATATAACGACAGACTTGATTGGCAAGTAGGTACTGGGATCGTCACTAAAAAAAAGATTGCTGAAAATAAAGTTGTCCTGATTAGTGGGGGCGGTTGTGGCCACGAACCGGCTCATGTCGGGTATATCGGGGAAAATATGCTGGATTGTGCAGTGATGGGCGCTATTTTTGAACCACCTGCCGCAAGCGAAATTCTTCAAGCTATCGAGAAAACATATAATGGTCAAGGAACGTTATTGATCATCAAAAATTTTGAAAAGGATTTGGCGAGTTTTTTAGAAGCCGAGCACTTGGCGAAAGCAAAGGGATTATTCGTCTCTCATGTGATCGTAGATGATGATTGTTCTATTGAAAGCGGCACCTTTGAAAAGAGACGACGAGGAGTTGCCGGAACGGTTTTTGTCCATAAAATTCTTGGAGCTGCAGCCGCGCAAGGGCATTCTTTAAATGAGCTGCATACATTAGGTGAACAGCTCATTCCTCGGATTAAGACATTAGGGGTTGCATTTTCTCCCGCTTCGCCGATTGGTATCATCCCTCAACAATATCAACTTGCAGAAGATGAAATGTACTTCGGAATCGGTATCCACGGAGAACCTGGCTACCGCATTGAAACGATGCGGTCCTCAGAACGCATCGCAATCGAGCTAGTCAATAAGCTCAAGCAACAATATGAAAAAGCAGACCTGACCCAAGCTGCCATCTTAATAAACGGCTTAGGCAGTACGCCATTACTTGAACTAGGAATTTTTATGAACGATGTACAACAATTACTAGATATAGAAGATATCAATGTGGTCTATAAACGAATGGGAAATTTTTTAACAGCTTACAATACAAACGGACTTTCTTTAACCTTATTAACAATCAAAGAAGAAAAATGGCTAACCTATCTAAATACACCGACAGACGCCTTTGGCTGGAAATAAGAAAAGCGAAATGAACCGTTTAGCCCTTGAGCAAATTAGGAACTGCTAGTAAAGATGCTCTTAATCTTTACTAGCAGTTATCTATTTGACGACAGGGCTGGTTCATGTAGCTAGAGCATAGAAAAGCGCAATGAAGCTGTTTAGCCCTTGAGCAAATAACGAACTAAGCAAAAATAATGAGTAGCAGTGTCATTTCATCCACACTCTGCTACTCATTATTTTTCCTCAAAGCCTATTAGAAACGCAAATTTCATTTGTTCAGAAAATCGGTGAGCATCAACCTTACATCCTTCAATGATCCATTTAGTTGTTAGAGAGACAAACGCATTTGCGTAAAATTCCTCTAAAAACAAACGATCTGATTTTTTCATCTCACCCGATGACTGATCCTTGATCACAAGAACTTGGCTGATCAACACTTCAAGATGCTGTGTATAATACTCTTGAAACGAATTTTGTCCCTCAAAAAGCAAGATCTTTCGATAAAACAACTGATTCTCCTCAAAATAGACAAACAAATTTTCTACGATGACCTGCCAACCTTCATAAGCCAGATTGTCTTCAATTTTTTCAATCGCCTCTTGTTGAAAAATCCAATCCGCCAATTCATATTTATCCTGAAAATAATCATAAAATGTTTGACGCCGCATATTGCTTTCCTGCATGATTTTTGCGATCGTCACTTTTTCAAAACCACTATCTGAAACAAGTTTTTTGAATACCTTCGCAATTTTCTTTTTTGTGATCAATGATCCTGTCATTTGTCTGCACCTTTAATTTCTTTAGTCCTTTTATTGTACCAGTAAATGAACATTTAGAAAATCAATGATTCTGCGAGCGAACAAAAATAAGCTAAAACAGACAATCAACTCACCCGATTTTAGCTTATTTGTATAGTTTACGCTAGTGATTCTTACTAATTTTGGCGTGCCAAGTACGTTTCTAGATAGTCACTTAATAGTTTATAGCCTTCCATTTTTTGTTCCACTTCTTTTGGACAATAAATCCATTTACCCATGACTTTTCGTTTCTTGGATAATATACTGATCTCTTCTAAAAAATCACTCAAATCGTTGATTAATTGCTGCGTACTTAATTCGTTGCCTAACAAGATATCTTTCTTTTCCCGCTCATAAACAGAGGCCCATAAATACGGTAAGACTTCGATTTTACGAATATTAGCATAAAAGTCAGCTTTAGGTAGCATTCCTTTATGTCCTAGCCCTCGTCCTTGTTGGAAAAATGAATGGATATCCCATTCTAATTTTTTCAAACGGCGCAAAGATGGTCCCTGCGGATCTAAGGCGTTATTATTATTATTATCGTATCCTTCCTCTAATGACCAGGAACTCCTTGTTTCTGCTGTTTGCGGATGTTTTTCTGAGACACGATCAAGCATTTCTTCGATTGCTAATGTCACTGTAGGTCTTTCTTCTGTTGCCTCTATGACAGGTCTCATTGGTCTATTAGCTTGTAAAAAAGTCTCTTTCGACGGGAAACTTCTAGTTGCTTGTGCAACTGGCTGTTGTGACACTGCAGGCCTTGTCGGCGGCGCTGGTGGTCCCATTATCGTATTATTGAAACTTGTCTCAGGAGTTTGCTGAACCGTTGTAGCGGTTGTTTTTTTCGCTACAGCAGCAGCTTGTGTCGTTTGACGCATCTTTTGTTCTAGCTCGGCTATTTTTTGATGTGCTTTGATTAATTGAACATCTACTTTACCAACAGTTTGTGTTAGTTTTTTTATTTCAGTCGCATTAGATTTTAATTGCTCCTGATCTTTTTGGTGTTGCTCAGTCAATTTCTTTGCTGAATCACTTTTAGTCAGTTTAGCTGTAGGTACTTTTTTCTTTTCATTTTTAACAATGGTCAATTCTGCTTCAACCGTTTGTAATTTCCTTGTCAGTAGATCAATCTCTTTGTTCAACTTAAGTGTTTCCGACGCTGTCTCTTGTAATTGACCGTGGTCTTTTTCTATCCTTGCTATTGCTGCTGAATCTGGTTTTACCTTTGAAACAGTTGATTCGACAGTACTCAATTTATCATTGATCTGCTGCATCTGACGTGCGATCGTTGTGACTTCATCACTGGTCGATGTTAATTTATCTGCTATTCTATTTTGTTCATCCGCTGCTTTTCTCGCTGTAGAGAAGTTAAGCGATGGTCTTTTTTCTTGTTTATTTTTTTCAATTGTTTTATTCAAGTCTGCCACTTGTTGATCAGAACGATTCATTCTTTGTACTAGCAAATCGATCCTTTTTAATGTTTCGTCTAGACGATTCTCTATCGTTGGACCCGCTTTTTCGTCCGGACCAAAAACAATTTTAAATTTTGGCGGTGTTTTAGGTTTTGGTATCTTGGCTAATTTTTCGTCTACAGCTAGTTTAAATGTGGAAAATTCTTCCGCCAATTGTGCTATCTTTTCATTGACTGCTTTTAATTGTTTAGCATTTTCAAATTCTAATGCCTCTTTTGCAGCTACTTTACTTTGTACTACTTTAACAACAGGCGGTGTCCTTTTGTCCTTAACAGTTTGGACTTCTTTATAAATGTCATTCAGATTTTCGCTAAATTGATTCATCATCTCTGTCAAAAGTAAGACTTCACTATTCGTTTCCTGTAAGCCTTTAACCATTTCAATTGGTAGATCTTCAGAGAAACTTGAGAGATGCTCTAATGGTAGTTCAGGAACTTCTAAACTGCTGATCCAAGTACGTAGATCACTTATTTGCAACTTACTGAGTGGATGTGCTAATGCTAGCAGTAGTGTGACATACACAGCTTTTTGTGTCACACGCACATAAAGATTTTTTGCGACACAATCCTCAAATTCATGATTAAATTGCTCTGGAAGATCAGCTAACAATCCTTCGAATTGTTCTGGTTGCTCATAATCTGTCGTTAATTCAAATTTTCTTAATAGATAAACAGAATATTGACTCAATACATCATCCGAATAGAGCTCTTCTCCTAACCGACTTGCTTCGATTTCTTTTCTTAAAAAAACTTTTTTATTCCCTGCAGTATTTTTCGTAAGATTCAACTTTTCCATATGTACTAACGGCCCCTTTTTTACTTGTACCTTACCTTTTTTATTTAGAAACACTCTTGTTATAATTAAAGAGGCTGGCGTTAACGTTTCACTTTGAAAATCAAGACCACCGACTTTTCGCAAAAGCCGATCAGATTGAATGGGTCCGTTTATTATCGAAGTAACTTCCGCAACACCGAGTGATTTAGATTTAGGCCGCAACAAGCATATGCTCCACTTATGTGCCAATCCCCTCTACATCTTTTTTATAGTTCTATGTTTATTACGTTCTTTTTTAAACAATCATTTTTAATTTTACCTTATAAACGATAATAGTTTTTTCAAAAAATGTAGCAATACAGGAAATATTTGAGAAAAATAATAAAAACCGGAATAAAACTACATAAATAGTTTTACCCCAGTTTCTCTCATTCAATGATACCTTCACTCTTTGTATCGCTTTTCAATTCGTCGATCAGGAATGATCCACATAACCAAAATACCAATATTTACAATTAATACAAAATAAGGATGAATCAGCCAGCCTAAACCTATACCTAAAATATTTAAAAATATCGTGAGATAAGATTTATTATACCGCTGAAATAATTCACCTAATGTAGAATCACTGCCATTTACCCGAATTAATTCTCGAGTCAGTACTAAATAGGAAATATTTGCTAACAGTGCCATCACACCATAAGTCAGCTGTGGTACTAGGCTATCAATAAAATCGCCTACCCATGCAGTTGCGAAAGGAACCAGCGTCAAGGTGAAAATAAAAAAATTATTCGCCCACAGCACACGTCCATCAATTTTTTGAACTAATTGAAACATATGATGATGATTATTCCAATAAATTGCTAGCATCACAAAACTAACGATATAAATAAATAGTTTCCGTTCAACACCAGCTAGACCAGCTAAAGTATCTGTTGTTGGTTGATGCAACTCTAAGACTAAGATAGTCATCACGATTGCAATAACCGCATCTGTAAAAGCTTCGACTCTTGATTTTGACATGTTTCTCATCTCCTCTTTTTTTATTTTACGTCCTTTTTAGGCAAATGCAATAAAAAAGACCCGCCTTAAGGTGGACAGAAAATCAGCCTAAAGGTGGATTCTTTGACTAAAGATTCTTGCTATACTTTATTCATAGACAACAAGACAAAAAATGGAGGTTTTCATAATGAGACAACGATCAATGGTAATGAATATATTAATGGTAATCGGGTTATTTTTCGTAGGAAGTATTATTTTAAGTATTGTACTCGGACTTTTAGGTGGTCTGTTATGGTTTGCAATTAAAATCATGATCCCAGTCGCTATCGCTGTTTGGTTAGTACGTATGATTTCTGGATCATCAAATAATCGTCGTAGATATTACTAAGCTTAGTAGCTAGTTAAGCATATAGTGCTTCTTATATAAATAAAAACCTACAACAATCAGAGGAATTTTCTGATTTTTGTAGGTTTTGCTTGTTGAGATCAGAGAAACAATACCTAAGAACAACGAAACCCGTTGCTACCTTTACTTTGGGCTTTGTTATTATTAATTACAATCAATGGGTGGTTTACATAGAAATTTTAACTGACTACTCTTAGTGTACTTGTATTATTTACTGATATCTCCGCGGAAAGCTTGCTCAAGGTTATCAAAATAATTGATTGAACCTTTTGTTTGGATTTCCCATTTGTCTTCCTTTTTCTTCATTGTTAACTTAAATCCATCACCATAATTGTCAATGCTTACAGGTTTTGTATTTTTGAAGATCTCAGGTAACTTGTCTAGTTCTGCTTTTTGAGCAGCTTTACTTCTCTCATCATACTCTTGATCTCTGTGGGCTTCGTAATATTCTTTATTAGCAGCTTCCATGTCATCTTTCATTTCTTTAAATGACAAGCCTTCTGTATTGATCGTTACTTCCGCTACATCAGGGAAATAAGAAGCAATTTGATAATCAACTGTTGCTACTTTCGCATTGTCTTCTCTAAATACTTTTGCAAGTGCTAATCCTTCTTCATCCGTCACTTTATAATCATAGAATTTTTTCTTGATTGCTTTATTGAAGTTTTCATCAAAATTTTTGACTGCTTCATCACGATCATTCGCAACAAGTTTATTGTAGTCTTTGTTTTCAGTAGCTAAAAAAACTTCATCAATGAAGGCTGTTGCTACCTTGGTTGCATCTTCACTATGATCTTTATAATCAGATGCATCGACATCAAGAATAATCGGCTTCGGCTCTTTTTCTACTTCATAAATTCTAGGCTCAAAATGTACTTTGTATTTTGCCTTTTTTTCTACAGGAAATACGATATAACCCGTTTTGCTTTTCTTAGCAGAAATCTTCTCATACGCAAGTAATGGTGTTTTACTATCATCTAGATAAAGACTTAATGCTTCAATTTTACTGTCGTCCTCATCATAAAGCATGATATCTGTAGCACTCATATCTAAACTTTTATCTGTGACATTTTTGATCGTTACTTTTAATGCAAGAAAGCCTTCCCCATCTTCGGCTTCCTCATCTTTTGGTAGCACATATTCTCCTTCATCAATTGAAAGAGCAGCAATTGCAGATTTTGATGCTTTTGTTTCTGTTTTACCATCGTCTCCACTTTTTTTAGACGATCCTGTTCCTCCGCATGCTGCTAATGAAATAATCGCAACCGCTGATAAAAAGACTAATCCTAACTTCTTCATTCTATTCTCCTTCTAACATTTATTGAACACCCTTTTTATTTTACTATAGTCAGGAACGGACTTTATCTCAATCTTCTTATAGTTATTCTAATTTTTTGAGAATTTAAACTGTTTTTTTCAAATATAGTCATTATTTCGTATACATTTTGTCCCGATACAGCAACAATTGCTGTTCTTTGATTTTTTCAATAGCACTAACAGCATAATCGATCCCCATATGATACTCTTTGTGCACTTGTTTGGAAACAGTTAAAAGGTTGGCTTCATGATCACTTCCGCCTTCTGAGACAAAAATTAAATGATGGATCTCTACTTGATGATCACTTGCTGGAATTCTGACACCGAAACGATTGGTAAGTGCTAAATCAGCTCCTGTTACTCTACAATAAAATTGATCCCGACTAGCTATTCTGTATGGTAACGTGGAGATTCCTCGTTTGAAAAATGTTGCTTTTCCATAATTACGACTGCATCGATCCGAACAAAAGGATGTTCGTCTCCCCTCAAGCTTTTGATTACACCACTTACAGAGTTGTTTATCTTCCCTAAAATCGATTGTTTCAAAACCGAGTTCTTCTCCAAACGCTTTTTCATATTCATAAAGGCTTAACCAACGTCTCGTATATGTTTCAGTTTTTTCCTGTAAACGTAACTGGCTTCCTTTTGCCTTATAAATATATTTGTCAGGAATCAATTCAACAGTCTGCTGGATTTCTTTTTTTCTTGCTTTGGAAAAGGCTGAAACATCATTTTGAGGCAACACACCGATGCCAAATTGCCCAATCGTTTTGCATTTAAAACAAATATAAAATTGGGCCTGATCAGAAGTTTCATCTGAAAAAAGCAACTCTACTTTTCTTGAGCATTTAGGGCAATAGGCTTTTGGTAGTTTAAAGCGATGATAATCCATAATCTCATTCCTTCATATTTTTTTCTATTATAACTTATTTTATTGATAAAATTGCTAAAACCAAAAAAGCGAGGCTGGGATCAGAAGAAAACACTTCTGGCCTATCCTCACTTCCGCTTACTTCTATAAAATCTTTAACCTAATTGATCTGTTTTTTTAACGATTTTTTTAATTTCGTGAATTGCCTTCTTTTGTTCTAAATAGCTTTTCACTTTATTTTCGTCGCTATCGATTTTGCCTAATGTATTATCTAGTTTATCGATTTCAGCATTGATTTGATACACTAATGAATCTTGATCATTGATCCAGTTTTCAGCATTTTCGACTGCTTTATCATGCGCTTTTTGTTCTTCTTTTTCGATCTTATTTTCTTTGCGGATAATTGATTTTACTTCGTGCAACGCTTTTTCCTGTTCATAAAAATGTTTGATTTTGCTATCAGTGTCTTCCATTTTTCCAAGAGTCACGTCTAGCTTATCCATTTCTTTACCGATTTTTTCTACTAATTTTACTTCTTTTTCTGCATAATTTGCCATTACTTGTTCCTCCTTGTCTTATCTAAATGCGTAAACGATATGCGTGATACCAAAAAGCATAAAATAAAATCCAACTAGAAAACTTAATGTTAGCGCGGAAGATAAAGGGTTCATCAATAACATAATCCCTAAAATGATTCCCAAAATATCCACGACTAATGTAAACCAGAAGTAGCCCATACTAACTGATTTCGCCAAATCTAAAGCGAATAATCCAAAAACAGAGTCTAAGATAAACCAAATCGCAAATATAAAGGGTAACGCTGCAACCCCGATGTTTAAGTTAAATAGGAAATATACCCCGATTATAATATCGATTACACCTAAAATAATTGGCGCATAAGCTTTATAGCCTGTTAATTCCTTCATTCTGTTACGAACAAAAATTTCAAAAATCCCTTTAAGAATCGCAAAAATAGCAAACACCATCACAATTGCGATCAAGTTTCCAGCTGGATCTTGAAATGACAATAACGCCGTTAAAACAAATAGAATTCCCAGAATCAAAGATCCCCAGTCTATACCTTTTTTACTTGTTTCATTCATACTATCCCACTTCTTCCTGAGTTATTTTACTCTATAATTTTATGGTACTCCTAAAAATTGGTATAGTCAAAATAAACGACTCTAAAAATAACAAATAATTTTCTTATTACAAAAATTTTAACGCATTATTCATTATATATATAATTTACTTAAGAAGTTAAATATGAAAAAATCGATTGTATTTCTTTTCATGAACAGCAGCCTTACATTCCACTGTTTAGAGTAAGAAATCAATCGATAATATCTCTCTAATTCATTTTATTTGTACCTTTTTCAATAACTTCTAAACCCCAGTCCTTAATGATCATCAGGGCTGGTAATAATTTTAAACCATCTTCTGTCAATGAATACTCAACATGAGGTGGTATATCCGAATACTGAACTCGTTTAAGTAAATTGTATTCTTCTAATTCTCTTAGGGAGCGCGTCAACATAATATTCGTAATGCCAGTCATCTGTCTTTTTAATTCATTATACCGGACAGGCCCCGTTGCCAATTTCCAAATAATTGGAATACGCCATTTACCTCCAATTATTTTCAAAGCCGCGGTTACAGGACACGGATCAACATATCTTACAGGATATTCTTCCATTTAAATCCTCCAGCTTTCTAAGGCACAAAAAAGTGCGTACTTGTTCATTTGTTCTTTTAAAATTATACTCATTTTAGCACACAGTGCCGATAATAAATATAGGGGGAATGTAAAATGAATAATAAATTAATTAACAAGGTTAATGCTACAAATGCGAGAAACTTTGTCTACAATACCGCTTGTTTAAGTGCAACAGCAGGAAATGATTACATGGAAGTTTATCAACAATTAATAAGTTTTGCAGAAGAAACTGCTAAAGAAGAAGGAAGTGTCGAATTTTTCTTCGTACCAAGTAACCCCGATAAAGGTGAGTTTATGCTTTGGGAAGTTTGGAATAACCAAGCAGCTTTAGATACCCATATGACTATGGAATACACAAAAGATATTTTAGGGAAAAATATTATTACACTTAAGTGGAATGACTTAGTAACAACGTTCTAACCTAAGTTGTCCTGCTAAATTAAACTATCCTTATACCAAAAGACCGCTATGTTGCTTTACAACATAGCGGTCTTTTGGTATATTGTAATACAAGATACTTAATTAAAAGGAGGGACCTGTTTGGATGCTACTCAAATGTTAAAAGGAGTATTAGAAGGGTGTATCTTAAAAATCATTCAAAAAAAGACCGTTTATGGCTACGAAATGATTACCTTGTTATCAGAATATGGGTTGAATATGGTCAGCGAGGGTAGCATTTACCCCATTCTACTCAAACTCCAGAAGCAACAATTGATCACTGGTGAAATGCGTCCTTCTTCTGCAGGTCCGAAACGAAAATACTACTCGTTGACCCCAACAGGCAAAGCCTATTTACAACAATTTGAAAAGCAATGGTCCGTGATCGCTACGGGCGTTAATAATATTATGAAAAAGGAAAATGAGGGCTGAAAATGAACATAAAAGATCTGATCAAACAAAATAACGAATTACGAAAACAGCTTAATCCAGAAAATAAAAAATACTATGAGGAAATACTTGTTTATATTCGTGTAAATATGAATAAAGATGAGCAGAAAACGGAAGAAATTCTCTTAGAAATCTTGCAGGATATTTTAGATGCACAAAAAAATAGTACTTCGGCACAAGCATTTTTCGGGAAAAATCCGAAAGAAATCAGCGATAATATTTTAGCAGAATTACCGAATGATTCTGAGAAATATTGGAGTAAATTTTTATTTGTCTTTTTCTTGATTCTTCTACAATATAATCTATTCGATTTACTCCTACAGCCAGTCGTTTCCATAAATTGGTTCAATACAGTACTACCTGTGATTCTGTTAGTCGTAACTGCAATATTAGGGCTTACTTCGATTAAATACTCAGCCTTTGCAAGTGACAAGAAAAAAAGTTATTTTTTCGCTTTTCTCGCTCTCTTCTTATGGATGGCAAGTATTTTAACCCCTATTATCGATAAGAAGATGAATGGTATTGTCGGCTATATATTGTTCTCTCATCAAGCATTTGCAGCCATCTTGTTTATTCTTTCCATTTGCTTATTGATCGTGCAATTCCGCTTCAAAATGAATAATGCTACAGGTATCTATATCACAACCTTTTTCGCAGTATTAGAAGGTACTATTTTGCTTGGGATAGTCAATCCTGTATTTGTCTCAACTGGCTTACAAATTATTCTTTGGCTAGTTATTGTTCTTGTCAGTATCCTTGGTGTTTTAAGAGACAACCAAAAATTTAGAAAAAACTAGGATAAATAAAAAGGAAACTTACTTAATAAAAGTAGGCTTCCTTTTTTACTTACCCTTTTTTCTTACCGATCGATCGAAACGCTCGTTTGATTACATCAAAAAATCCTAACGACTGCACCATATGATCTGGTGCTACATACTCCTGCATTTCTCTAAGCACTTTTTTTGGTTGCTTAGAAGAGAAAGTAAACGTTCCGTTTTTCTTTGTCTGGATGGCATAGCGCGGAATCCATTTGCCTTTAAACATGACCGATGCGATCACATAATCAACTTCTTCCCACGGAATTTGAACAAATTTTCGGCTATCACGAGAATTGTAAAATTCAAAACCTTTGTCGCCGATCATAATTTTTCCATAATCCGTAAGTCCCGTAAAAGCGGTGGCATCCGTTATGAAATCTACTTGTGTATTCAGTGATTGAACCATTTTATCTGCTCCATTTCTTTCATGATTTCTATTCTTTATTATATGTGTTTTTAACAAATTAAGCTATGTAAATGAAACTTGGGACAAAACCAAACGGCTTTATCCCAAGCACTAAATGAATAACCTTTACTTATTGTAGCTTATAACAAGCCAATATAGTGTCCAGCTACACCGACTACGAATAAACCAAGAATGATGATGATTGGAGAAACTTTTTTCTTCAATAACCACATACAAAAGAATGTAAGTAATAATGCTGCTAAACCAGGAATCAATTGATCTAAGTTATCTTGAAGTGTCGTAACTTTGTCAGCTGAAAGTGCTAGACCTTGATTAACTTGTTCGAAGGCACTCTTGATGCCTTCTCCGCCAGCAGGAAGTTTATCCCACTCGATGTAAGCACCTTTGTCTAGTTTAACTGTAGAAACGATTGGCAGGAATTTAATCGATACCCATCGCTGTACTAAGGCTGCCAGAACGAACATTCCGAGAATCGATGCACCTTTTGTTACATCTTGTAACAAGCCGCCTGAAAGGTCTTCTGTGATTTTAGAACCAGCTTTATAGCCAAATTCTTGTGTATACCACATAAAAGCCCAACGAATCAAGTTCCATGCAACGAAGAAAATAATTGGACCTAAGATGCTTCCACCCATTGCAAGTGAAGCACCTAAAGCACCTAACATCGGACGAACAGTAAACCAGAATACTGGATCACCTACACCAGCCAAAGGTCCCATCATCCCAACTTTAACCCCTTGAATCGCTACATCATCAACAGGTGCGCCATTGGCACGTTCTTCTTCAAGTGCTAATGTTACACCAAGAATTGGTGAAGCAATGTATGGATGTGTATTGAAGAACTCTAAGTGACGTTTTAACGCCGCTGAACGATCTTCTTTTGTTTTATATAATTTTTTGATCGCTGGGATCATTGAAAATGCCCAACCGCCATTTTGCATACGTTCATAGTTCCAAGAACCTTGAATAAAGGTAGAGCGCCATGCAACGGCTAAACGATCTTTTTTAGTTAATTCAATTTTTTCTGCCATTTCTCTTCTCCTCCTCTTGTTTTAATAGTCGTTTAAGATATCGCCGAGTGGATCGCCAGTATTGCTTCCGCCTCCGCCATTTGAAGAACCGCCCATTTTAGATAGGTTTAAGTAGATCAAGGCTAAAGCAACTCCTAAAGCTCCCAATGCGATCAATGTTAATTGAGAAATCGCAGCTACTACAAAACCGATAACAAAGAATGGCCATACTTCTTTGGTTGCCATCATGTTGATTACTAGAGCGTAACCTACGGCAACCACCATTCCACCACCGATAGCCATACCCTCAGTTAACCATGCCGGCATTGACTCCAATGCACCTTGTACAGATTCTGCTGGAATGAATAAAAGTGCAGCTGCTGGGATTGCAATACGAACACCTTGCATACATACTGCTAAAATATGCAATGCTTCGATTTTTCTGATATCTCCTTTTTCTGCAGCTGAATCCATCATGTGAACGATCGGTACGGCTAATGTACGAACGATCATCGTTAAGAAAAGACCTGCTACTGCTAGAGGAACAGCAATTGCGATTGATGAAGATACTGCATCTTTGATAGAAATACTTTGTGCGCCTAGTGCTTTAACTAAAATAATTGCTGATGCTACCGATGCTAGTGCTGCATCTGGTGCTACGGCTGCTCCAATATTTGCCCATCCAAGTGCGATCATTTGTAATGTACCGCCCAAAATGATTCCTGCTTCCAAGTGACCAGTAACTAATCCGATCAACGTACATGCCACTAGTGGTTGATGAAATTGAAATTCATCTAGAATCCCTTCCATACCAGCTAGAAAGGCAATAAAGATTACTAGAATAATTGATATAATAGACATGATAAGCCTCCTATTTTCATTTAAATTTTTTGATTATTTTGATTAAGCTTGTGCCAACTCATGTTTTGCTTTTTTAAGGATTTCATCCATGTTGGCGCTAGAATCATTTGGCACTTTACGAACGTCAAATTTAACCCCTAAATTTTCTAACTTCTCAAAAGCTTCAACATCTTCTGGTCCCATTGATAAAACTTTACTTACTACCACTTTACCAACTGAATGAGCCATGGAACCAACGTTTACTTCTTTGATATCTACGCCAGCTTCGACTACTTTTACCACATCTTCTGGGTTTTCAAATAGCAATAAAGCTTTTGTATTACCGAAACGTGGGTCTTTGGAAATCTCAATCATTTTACTGATTGGGATAACGTTGGCTTTCACTCCTGGAGGAGCGGCTTGTTCGATCAATTTTTTACGAAGATCATCCTTAGAAACCGCATCTGACACAACGATAATTCGATTTGGTAAAACCGATTTGGTCCAGGCAGTCGCTACTTGACCATGTAATAAACGAGAATCAACACGTGCTAAAACGAACTTGATTTTGCCGTCACCGACAACTGTTCCTTCTGGTAATGCCCCTTTTGGTTGAGCATCTTCTACAACAGCTTTTGGTGCTTCTGCAGGTTCTAGTTCTTCTGGTTTGATTCTTACGCCTTCTTTCGCTGTTTCAAGAATGTGCGTTGCGATTTCTTGCGCTGAATTCATTGAGAAACGAGATGCGTATGCTTCGATCAACATTGGTAAGTTCAATCCGCTAACGATCGCCCATTTGTCTTTATGTTCTTCAAATAGACTGTTCGCTTGGTTAAACGGTGTTCCTCCCCATAGATCGACTAAGAATAATACTTCGTCTTCTTCGTCAAACGTTGCGATTGCTGCTTTCAATTTTGCTTTTAAATCGTCTGGGCCTTCGCTAGGCATCAATACAACTGCTTGTACTTTTTCCTGTTCACCAAAAATCATGGAACCGGATTGTAAAATGCCTTGAGCGAATTCCCCATGGCTAGCAATAATAATTCCTACCATAATTTGATACCTCCTATATTTTTTTCAAACTACTTATCACTAAATCACCAACAGATGAAAACACTGCCTAGAAAATATAAAAAAGAAAAAATGCATTACTCAGTGTGTTTTCAATTACTTCTTATGATCTGTCAGATGATTTTTGATGACTACCAATTACTCAACGATCACTCCATGCATTGACTTTGATCGATCGGACCACTCCTTCCAATTCTATGCATACGATACGACAATTAACATTAAGTCGGTCCATCACACCATTTATATAGAAGCTGAAAAAGAATCACACTAACTGTTCTTTTTTCAGCAATTCCATCAAATCTACTTTGTTGTCTGCGACCACTTTTCGAATCTCCAACGTAATACCATGATCATACAAGTACTTGAATGCTGCGATATCCGCTTTGTTAACCGCAACAGCATTTGTGATCATCCGCTTGCCGCTAGTAAAACTCATCCCGCCTATATTGACAGAATTAAATACTACATTACCTTCTATCACACGTTTTACGTCTTCTGGATTTGTGAACAACAACATTACTTTTAAGCTGTCAAAACGTTCGTCTGAAAAAATATCAATCATCTTCTCAACCGTAATGACATTGACTTTTACACCCGGTGGCGCTGCTTGTACAAGCAGTGCTTTTCTTAGTGTATCGTGTGCAACTGCATCACTAATGACTAAGATTCGGTTTACATTGGTGCTTTTGGTCCAGACAGTCGCAACTTGTCCATGGATCAAACGATCATCGATTCGCACTAAACGAATATCCATCATGTGCATGGTTCTCCTTTTTCAGGATGTTTAAATCTGCAAATTCTTAATTCATTATTAATAAAATACTATGCCCAGCCATTTATTGCCAAAATAACGACCAGCAAGATCAGCCAAATCATTACAATGGATTGGTTGAACAATAGACAGATTTCATCCACTGACTTATTTAAAGCAATTTCCGTGCCAAAATTAGTGTATTGTCAAAATAAAGGAAAAACTAAGGTTTTTTTTAAGAAAATACACAAAGAAGATACACTAAAATAGTGTATCTTCTTTGTGTGTCGCTTCTAGTGTATCTTCTGTATTTTGCATTTGATTCAACTGAGTGTTTTTGATCAGCTGAATAATATAATAGACTTCCTCCATTGGTATCTCTATTTTGATTAGTTGTTTTAGATAAGCTGCTGCGCTCGTTACGACCTCAAAACTAGGATCGGTTGGAATCTGACTTAGTTCTTCTTCTGTTAGCGTCAATGTATCATGCTGTAGTATTCTTTCCAACATACCTGCTAAATGCATGACTAAATTAATATAAAAAGAATAATCTAATCGCAGATCGAACTTAGTTCTGATAATGTCTGCAAATTCCCATAGAGGATCGATCACTTTTTTGGGGTTGATGAAGGTAAAGCTTTCTTCCATATAATCAATACAGATTTTTTTAGCCGTTGGTTCATCCATTTCTTCTGTTTCTACATAGATGTCGCTGTCCATCAATAACTGATTGATCACAGACTCAGCTTCACCTGAGAAAAAGGTTTCCATCGGAATAAACGGTGCGGCAATTTTAGGATTGGTAATACCCGTTGTAGCAATGACACGATACTCTTCTTGAATCGCAACAAGTTGTTCTTTCATATCGATAATAGACAACGGTAATACTTCTAGTTCTAAGCCTAATTGCGGTGGAACAGCTGCTTCGATCATTTCTTTCATTCGTTTGGCTGTCCCTTCACCAGAAGCACAGATTGCGATGATCACTCGTTTTTTCCAAGTTTCCAAAGGATCGATTTCTCTTTCTTGATGGATTTCAGCATACCCTTGAAAGTTTTTAAGTGAATCATACAATGTGTCCAACTGCGTATCAATCAAGGTCGTTTTTCTGGCTGTTTCTAAAACAATTGGTGTTGTTACCATATCGACCGTTCGAACTTCGATTCCTGTTTGCCGTGTGATTTCATCTGAAAAAGTAGCTAAAGAACCCATATCCACTAAAAGAATTACTCCACTGTCTTCATTGACTTCTTTGACTACATTGACGATTTGACGTAGCGCTTCTTTCGGCTGCATTTCTAGCGGCATATCGACCGCTCTTAGATTATCAACATTCAACAATTGAGAGACCACTTGAACCATACTTGTAGCTGTACTTTTTCCGTGAGCAGCAACTACGATTCCGATCCGTCCTGCATCTTTATTTTCCCTTAGTGAAATCAGTAGAACTGCTAGGTAATAGGTTTCAAATTCAGGGATCTTCATTTGATAATTGATTTCGATAATTCGTTTGATTTCTTGTGCTGTCTCAAATTCTATTGGATAATCCAGCACCATATTTTTAATATTTTCATTTAATTGATGCTGACGTTCTTCGCCATTTTGGATTCGTTTTAAAAACGAACTGATGTGTAAACTCATAGCGTAAATAAAATTTGATTGAAAATTATAGTTTAGTTTTTGTTTGGCAAAATTATAGATTTCTTTTGTGACGTCGATGATACGTTGATCGACGATTTCTGCTAACTTATTTTCAGTATCAAAGGTAAAACCATGGTCTTTATAGAACGATTTTAAATGAACATTGATATCGGTTGTAATAAAATTATTGATCACTTCTTGTTCTAAACCATCTGCCTTTAACAAAGCCGCTTTATCGCCAATAATTTCATATAAATTATAGGGCAATTCATAAGAATCTGACTGGATCGTTACTAAAGGTTCATTAGGTGCAACAATCATTTGCGGTTCCAAATATTTTGATAGTTCGGCTAGTGTCTCTCGATTACTTGCCAGTTGCATCATGCCTTCTTTGATACTATCTGTCAATTCATCGATCGTAATCGCCAGTTCATCTTGGTCTATATGATTTAAAAAACCTCTAGCAGTCACTAACTGAACATTTGATTTCAGCTGACCAACATTTCCATAAGAAACACTGCCAATCAAAGCCTTGACTACATCTTCAGACAAGGAGATTTTTCGTTGGATTCGTGAAGCTTCCATTGAAATCATGACCCTAAGCAAATCGATTTTCTCTTTGGCTGGACGATCAATAAAATTCGGCAGCTGAATAATGATTGGAATTCTACGTACAAACGTATTCAATAAAGACGACGTTGGATTTTCGGTTGTAGCACAAATGATCCGCACATCTGCTCGGCGATTTTTAACCGTTTCGCCTAATCTTGAATAGGTGCCATGATCCATGAAATAAAAGACCATTTCTTGCCCTTCTGGCGGTAAGCGATGCACTTCGTCAAGAAACAAAATACTCCCGTCTGCTTCATGGATGATCCCATCTTTAGCTTTTGTCGCCCCTGTAAAAGCACCTTCAGCATAACCAAAGAGATGTGACATCAACAACTCCGGATTGTGAGCATAATCCGCACAATTAAAGACAACGAGTTTTTTATCTGAGTCGATCACATGATTTAATAAGGCAAATTGAAACATTGCATGAGCAAAGTACGTTTTCCCAGATCCGGTTGGTCCCGTGATTAAACAATTCAATCCTTTTGGCGGATAGAGAATTGCAGCTTTGGCTTGTTCAACAGGTGTTCTCATACTCCCGGTAGAACCAATCATTCCCTTAAAAATATCTTCTCCAGCAAACTTTTTTGTTGGTTTATGTAACTGCTCCGAGCTAGCTGTTTGACTGTTTACTAAACTATGTTCACGATAGCTCATAACGGGTTTAGACAAAGGCTGATATTTAAAAATCGCTTTATCAACATATTTGACTGGACGTCTGTCTGTTTTCTCTAATAAACCTTCTCGAACAAGTTGATTCAAGTCTTTACTGGCATTGGTTCTTTGGATATCTAATGCTCCTGAAACATCCCCTGTTGTCACTCCACCACCTAGAGAAACTTCGCTAGTCGTTAAATGTTCAGTCTGTTCTTTTACATAAAGATAAATTCGTTCGATACGTTTCATTATGACTCCTCCTTTCAATTTAAAAGCTAAACGAGCTTATGAAGCTAGATTGCAATAAACGATACACTATTTTCATGTGTATCATACAGTGTATCGTTTTAAAAGTACATTAATTAACCTTTTATTAGAATGTTTCACATGGAACAAGTTTATCGATACCATAAAGTTTGGTTGTTTCCACGAAAGTTAGTTACATACGAATATTTTTGATTTACTAACTTCAAAAAAAGAAATAATAGTTGTGTTTATCTAAAATGATGAAAGCGCTTGATTTATTATTTTTTAAATAGTAACATATATATTGTATTATATATCATATATCAAACAAAAGGAGGTTTTTGTTGTATGCCGTCGAGTTAAATATTCGATGAGGATCATAAACAGTTTTAGGTACTAACTTTAGTTAATATTTATGGATTTAAAAATGAGAAAACAGGAGGTTCATTATGGAATTATTAAGCGCTAGTTTTTACGAAGGATTATTATTTAAAATCCTTACTATTAGTCAGGTCTTTTGGGGAAATCTAATTAAAAAATTAGATAAAAATTCAAATAGTTCGCAAGATCAATATAATGCAGGTATTTGGATTGTAGTTATTGTTGGTGTTGTGATTATTGCAGCATTTATGGCTGCATGTGCAGTATTCAAAATGAAGTTTACAGGTGAGTTTTCATTTATAGGTTTTGCATTTAAAATTAAATGTGGATAAATAGCAAAGTACATTTTTATTTAAGCATGCTTGTTTCTATAACACAGAGACAGTAAGAAGGACACGAAAAAAGTGAATTTTTGTGTAATATCAACTTATTGTATCTATTATGCTTACAACAATTTTACTTTATTCTGAAGGTTCAATTTTCGAGACCATCTAAACGATACATCATTTCTAGTTAATCACGCCGTTTAATCAAATTTCAAGTGACTGGGGCTAGGTCATAATTCCTCGATTTATATCTCAGCTCAGTAAAATCCAAATAGACAGTGGTAAAAAAGCAGACTATGCTCCTCCAGTTCGATCTCATCAAACTCTAAGTGTCAAAGACACTTAGAGTTGAAGGACTTGTTTCTCGGAGCTAAATGCTTTTGTCCCAACCTCAGTCACATCTTATACTTAAGGGGTACAAAAAATGATTACATTCTACTTAGAAAATAAAAAATATCAAAATAATTTTGAAATTAAAAATATATCATTAGAGATTCATCAAGGAAAATGCACTGCATTAATTGGACACAATGGTTCTGGCAAAACAACTATCCTAAACAGCTTATTAGGGCACTTGCAGTATAAAGGGGTTTTAGAGGTAGATGACAGGATCCTACATATTCAAGAGAAAAATTCTGATTTTGATTGCTTAAAATCTAAAATAGCATATATATCTGATGAAGCTTTGTTATTTGATTTTTTGACTATTGATGAATACTTCAACTTAATACAAAAAAATTCATTTAACAAAATTGATATCCAATATATCGAGCTTCTAATTGATATTTTCAAAATTCAAAAATACCGAAACACATTAATTGAAGATTTATCTTTCGGGACCAAGAAAAAAGTTCAAATTATTGCTCAACTGGCGAAGAAAACAAACTATATAGTTTTTGATGAACCTACAAATGGACTAGATCCAGACATGATTATCATCTTAAAAAAACTGATCCATAAGCTGCTAGCAGAAAATATTGGGGTGCTAATTTCTACTCATCAATTAAAATTTTGTGAAGATTTGTCTGATGAAATTGTGATTATCCAAAATGGAGAGTGTATTTTAAATGATACAACATCTTCTATATACGAGATGTATGATACACATGATTTAGAAGAAATATATACCTCATTAAACTCAGATTTATATGAAAAAGTGGGTGAATACATTGAAACTATTCAATACTAATTCATTAGAAAATTTACATATCATTGAATTTAAACTAAATCTAAAAAAGATTATTAAATACAATTTCAATAAATTCATTTTAGGTATTCTTCTTTTTAGCTTAATTTATTGTGCTTATTCTATAATTACAGTTAGTAGTTTATATAATATGAAAGATAATTTTAATTCCACTAATTCTTTGCAGCTATTAAAGAATATATCCTATGCTTACTTTGGTATCTCAAATATTCTGGTTTTTTTTATTACTCTATTAAATAGAAAAAATCTTAAAAATCGTTCTCTTACTCAGTTTTATTGGACCTCAAATGTTGATAGCTTTACTATCTTAAAATATGCGGAACAGCCCCAGCTTAGGATGTTTCTTTCTTTAATGTTACTCTTTATTTTGCCTAATGTTTTCGCAGTTTACCTAATTGGAATACCTCTCCTTGAAACTGTTCTCTTTCTACTCACTTCTATCTTTATCAGTTTTACCTGTTACAAGCTCTGGCTAGCCTTGAGAATGATTGGATATACCATTTTAAAGTCTGAACTATGGACTTTCTCGTTTAACCTCATTCTTTTAATTGGCTTCTTTTTAATTATAAACAAACTATTTAATATGCAACTTTTTTTTATCTTTTTTACTTTTATCGCTTTATTTTTGATTGCTTCTTACACCACCAAAAAATTTTCTTATAGATATGTAATGCTTAATGCTACTACTTTTCCAATTAAAAATAGAAAAAATAAAAGCATTCAGTTCTCAACTAACCAAATTAGTCGTTATATCCAATTTGAATACTGTCGGTTACTACGAAATGGAGTATTATTGGACTATTTAATCGTATTACTTATTTTGTTAATAAGTTTGGTTTGCATTCATCTTTTTGTACAAAATGATTTGAAATTTCTTGTGGAAAATTTACTAGTTTCATTTGGATTATTAGACATTTGTATTTTATTCCCTATTTCCTATGCTTTGTTTTTCAAGAAAAACAAATTTATTCTAGGAGATTCTTATTTTATTTTCTCACTATCAACCACAATTAATTTAGTTGTCTATTCGATAATTGGGCTTATCAGTTTGGGAATTCTACAGCTACCTAATATAATATTTACTTCGACCATACTTACAAAAGACTTTCATATACTATTCAAAATCATCTTCTATATATTATCTGCTCTGTTATTTTCCTTATTTATATCTGATGTACTCACAAAAGAAACCTCTCTTTTTCTGTTGTCTACTTTCATTATCTTTTTTGTTGAATTAATTCTGAGCCAAATTGCCCTGAAATTCATGCTAAATTTGAGCATAGTCTACATTGTATCAAGTAGCTTATTTTTTATTTTTATTTCAAAAACAAAACTATTTACTCATCGGTCACATTATGATTAATCTAATATTAGCAATGTTGACAACCTTATTTCTACATGAACTAGGACATATTCTATTGGTTATTTATTGTAACGTTCGATCTAACAGGCACTTACTAAATTTTAAAATTCATTTTTCTTTAAAAGAGATTGTAATCGTTCACAAGCAATACCAGAAAAGTCTATATAATTTATTGGTAGCACTAGCTGGTTTATTTTGCCCGCTTCTCTTTTCTCTTATTTTGTATTTTCTATATAAAAAAAATGACTTTGTTGATTTGCTTTGTATATGCTCTTTTTTTAACTTAGTAAATTTATCTCCTGCCTTTCCCGATGGTAAAAATATACTACATATAATTGGAGGAATTAAATCTTGAAAACTATTGTACGACTTATTACAAATATTCTTATTTTTAATCTAATCTATATTTTAGCTGCTTTTATTACACCACTGATTTTAATGCTTTTAGGACAAAAAAACTTTAATTTCACTCCACAGCTTTTTGGTCAAGCTCTTGTAAAAATTATGATTCAAAAGAATAATTTTTCATCTGAAGCAACATTAATGGGTATTGTTTGTACTAGTATTTTTGCCTCTTTCATTTTTTGCATTTCTTTATTGTTAACTAATCATACTACTAAAGAGAAACTTATATGAATCGCAGAAAGTATTTTCTCATACTGCTGGTCATCATTTTGATCATAATAGGTTGTAAAAGTGAGCGATCTCAGAACATTACAAAAGAACAAAGCACTGCCTACGAACATGCAATAGCAACATTCAGAAAAATCAAACCGACTGAAGCCAATGATTTACTAAAAAAAAATTCCACGGCTTATCTGTATTTTGGCAGAGCTACTTGTCCTGAGTGCCGAACCTTTGCTCCAAAACTAAGGAAAATTTCCGAAAAAAAACAACAAGTAATCTATTATATTGATACTGAGAAAACAGAAGAAAATAGTTCTATCAAAAAACTAAGAGATGAGCTCAATATAGAATTTGTTCCAACGCTTATTTCCTTAAAACACTCTACAAATAACTACTTTTTATATGACGATAAAAAAATGAGCTTAACAGAATTTTTTGAAAAAAAGTGAGTTGCTTTATCATAATTTAGTTAACTTGACTTTATTCAGCTCAATTTTATTCGCTTCATTAGAACTTGTTTTCTGAAAAAGTCTGAAATTCCTTGAAAAATATGGGTTTCCTCGCTATAATGCAGAGAGGTTTAACTATTATTATATATGAAGTGAGGAAAACTATTGATTACTGTAAATGATGTAAGTTTGCTATTTTCAGACCGCAAACTTTTTGATGATGTAAATATTAAATTCACGCCTGGTAACTGTTACGGTTTGATTGGTGCTAATGGCGCTGGTAAATCAACATTCTTAAAGATCTTATCTGGAGATATCCAACCGACGACTGGAAATATCGCATTAGGCCCAGATGAGCGTTTGGCGATTTTAAAGCAAAATCATTTTGACTTTGAAGATAATACGGTTTTAGAAACGGTGATCATGGGTCACAAACGTTTGTACGAAGTAATGAAGGAAAAAGATGCTGTCTACATGAAAGAAGATTTTACTGATGAAGATGGGATCAAAGCGGCTGAACTTGAAGGAGAATTTGCAGAGTTAGATGGTTGGGAAGCTGAGCCAGAAGCAGCTGTTTTGCTACAAGGGTTGAACATCCCTGAAAGTTTACATGACCAAAAAATGAGTGAACTAACTGCTGGCCAAAAAGTCAAAGTATTACTTGCTCAATCTCTATTTGGTAAGCCTGATGTTTTACTACTAGATGAGCCGACCAATGGTTTAGACACTCGTTCGATCAATTGGTTAGAAGAATTCTTGATCAACTTTGAAAACACTGTTATCGTCGTTTCCCATGACCGTCACTTTTTAAACAAAGTCTGTACACACATGGCCGATCTAGATTTTGGTAAAATCAAATTATATGTCGGTAACTATGACTTCTGGTTAGAATCAAGTCAATTAGCATCAAGATTACAATCAAATGCCAATGCGAAAAAAGAAGAACAAATCAAAGAATTACAAGACTTTATTGCTCGTTTCAGTGCCAATGCATCGAAATCAAAACAAGCGACTTCTCGTAAAAAAATGTTGGATAAAATTACTTTAGATGATATTCAACCATCATCACGCCGTTATCCATTCGTTGGCTTTACACCTGAAAGAGAAATTGGAAATGATTTACTCCACGTAGAAAATGTTTCTGTAACGATCGATGGTAAGAAGATTTTGGACAATATTTCATTCTCTTTAAATAATGTTGATAAAGTAGCTTTCATTGCAGATAATGATATCGTTACAACAACGTTATTCAAAGTTATCATGGGTGAAATCACGCCTGATACAGGTAGCGTGCGTTGGGGTGTTACGACCACTCAAGCCTACTTACCAAAAGATAACAGCAAGGACTTTGATACTGATTTAACGATTTTAGATTGGTTACGTCAATTTGCAAGTAAAGAAGAAGATGATAATACGTTCTTACGTGGCTTCTTAGGCAGAATGTTATTCTCTGGTGAAGACGTACTGAAATCAGTAAACGTGCTTTCTGGAGGCGAAAAAGTTCGTGTAATGCTTTCTAAATTGATGCTTTCTAAATCAAACGTGCTTGTGTTAGATGATCCTACAAATCACTTAGATTTAGAATCGATCACTGCTTTGAATGATGGCTTGATGGCCTTCACTGGTGCCATTTTATTTGCATCACATGACCACCAATTTATTCAAACATTAGCGAACCGCATTATTGCTGTATCTGATAAAGGTGTAGTTGACCGTGCGGATACAACGTATGATGAATTCTTGGAAAATAAAGATGTTCAAAAACAATTGGATGAATTGTTTTCTGGTGAATATTAATAAATCATTTTATCTATAATTAAATAAGGTGCGACTAAAGGAAAAAAGTCCTTTGGTCACACCTTATTTTTATAAATTCTTCTCATACCCATATAGCTTTAGTTTCCCTGAAAGATACTCACCTAAATAAATTTCGTTGATTCCTTTATACGCTTCACTTTGGACTTGTTCAGATAACCAATCAATATCCTTATCGATCAATTCCAACACGTCATAATTAGCTTGCCCATCTACAATGATCGGATATCTAATATTTTCATCACCGAATTCTATGATCGTTAATTGGCCATTTTGTTCTAAAACAGCTCTTTTTACATTTTCAACTTCATAAATAGCATTTGCTCTTAGTTTAAACATTAATTCATTGGCTGAAATGCCGCATCTTAAACACTCACCCACATCAACTTTTCCATCTTTGATCAACGTAACCGGTTTACCATCCACAATATACTTCACATATCGATTATGCTCTTTAGCAAACTTGACAGTCAATACCAGCAAAGTCCAAATGATCAAAACTAAAATAAACTGTAAAACACTGATCGAATCATTATAGATGACGCCTCCGATAATACCACCAAGTACATAGTTTTGAACTTGATCCATCGCCGAGGAAGGCGCTAGATTACCTTTTCCCATTAGATTAATTTGAATGATTAAGCAAATAATTCCCAAGCCAAGTTTGATGATAATTGGACTGTACAGTTGCATGGTACCTTCCTTTCTATTCTCATTTATTTTGTAATGGTAATTTCAGGATTCATCAGATGTGCTTCTTCTAAAACATAAGACGTTTGATCCCCGCTTAAAGTCGTTTTATAATAACTATCTTCGATTTTTACAAGTGTGCCATCAACTAATTGCGTTGAATTTACAAGAATCTCCTCCTGATCCACACCCTTTTCTTTCGCTATTTGCTTCACAAAATTTACCATTTGAGAAGATTGCGAATTTTTATTTTGGTTTTGTGTGTAATCAGAATACTGAACGCCAAGTAAAAATAGTAGCAGCAAAAAAGTAATAATACTTAAATCACGATACTTTGTTTGAATCCGGTGGCGCATATACAGACTGAACGCAACAATCAATACGATCAATGCACTAAAAATAAAAAAATATTTGATATAATCATTTAAATTTGACTGTGATTCCAAGTAGTCTATACCATAAAAATTCAATAGAAACTCCTCCATATACCATTAGTCTTTCGGATAAATAGTATTATATCACGTTCAATAAATTCAAAGTATTGTAATACTTACTTAGACAATAAATCATCCACCGTGAAAACCTAACGAAAAAATGTGATTGAGATATGACTCTTTCAGTCACATCCCAATCACATGTAATCCGTATAAACTATAAACTTTATTGAGCTGTAGAATAACTAGTATTTATATTTTATCGCTTTTTCCCTCTCGAAAATACCGCAATACAGCCATTCCCCGTGTGACTAGTGATCGTTGGTCCTAATGGATGTAAGCGAATCTCTTTGACTTGAATTTTTTCTTCAATCAACGCTTTGACTTTCTCCGCACTTTCTAAATCACCAGCATACGCAATAAATATCGTTTGTTTTAATGGTTCAACCATGCCTTGAACCGTTTCATCTGACAGCTTTTTCAATGCTTTGCCGCGACCACGAACTTTTCCGATATTTTTTAGTTTTCCCTGTTCGTCTACTATAATAATTGGTTTAACATTCATTAAGCCGCCAATTGCAGCGGCTGTCTTGGAAATTCGACCGCCACGTTCTAAATGCTTTAAATCGTCAACCGTAACCCAAGATTGCACAGTCATTTTATTTTCGGATAACCATAATAAGATCTCGTCTAAGGAATGGCCTGCTTCTTTTAACTGAATCACTTCACTAACTAGTAAACCTTCTCCTAAGCTAGCAGCTTTTGTATCAATCACATAAATTTCTGCATCGCCATATTCTTCCTTCAGTATTTCAACAGCTTGTATTGCGCTTTGATAAGAGCCACTTAAACCAGAAGAAAAAGCTAAATACAATATCGGCGTTTTAGTTTCTACCCATGGTCTGAAAAATTCAATATAACTCCCAACATTTACCTGTGAAGTCGTTGGCATACCACCTGTTTTTATTTCATGTAAAAACCAATCATAGTCAAAGGTTTTTCCCAAATCATCAATCAGTTCTTTGCCATTTAATTGAATCGTCATACTAATAAAATCAACATCGTTTGCTTCTAAATATGTATATGGTAAATCACAGCATGAATCTGTCATTAATTTAAATGTCATTTTTAAATCCTCCCTAGCTGTTTTCTATTTTAACACACAATTGATGGATACTCATGCTTTATTAAAGGCATAAATAATCAAAAAAAGCTATTATTTGGAGAAAAATGAAAAAAAAGCGAGAGACACTTTTTACGTTGTCTCTCACCTACTTTAAGATTTAAATTTGTGCCCAAACGCTTTCTAATACATTTGTTTGGTTACGGTCTGGACCTACTGAGAATGTTGAAATACGTACGCCAACTAATTCAGAAATACGGTGGACATAGTTTCGTGCATTTGCTGGTAGATCAGCTAATGTTTTGCATCCTGTAATGTCTTCTGACCAGCCTGGTAACTCTTCATAGACTGGTTTACAGCGGCTCAACTCTTTCAAGCTAGCTGGATAATGATAAATCAATTCACCATCTAATTCATAGGCAGTACAGATTTTCACTGTGTCTAAACCACTTAAAACATCGATAGAATTCAATGATAGGTTCGTAATTCCTGACACACGTTTAGAATGACGCATCACAACAGTATCAAACCAACCCACACGGCGTGGACGGCCTGTTGTTGTACCATATTCTTTCCCAACTCTGCGAATTGTTTCTCCTGTTTCGTCAAACAATTCTGTAGGGAATGGGCCATCGCCAACACGTGATGTATAGGCTTTACAAACACCCACGACCTTATTGATCTTAGAAGGACCAACACCGCTTCCGATCGTAACGCCTCCAGCAACTGGATTTGATGATGTTACAAATGGATACGTTCCTTGATCGATATCTAGCATAACGCCTTGGGCGCCTTCAAATAATACACGTTTGCCAGCGTCTAATGCGTCATTTAAAATAACAGAAGTGTCTGTTACGTATTGTTTGATTTGTTGACCATATTCATAATATTCTTCAAAAATATCTTCAAATGCAATTGGTTCGCTGTCAAACATTTTGACAAATTGACGATTCTTTTCTTCTAAATTGATTTTTAAACGTTCTTCAAAGATTTCTTTATCTAATAAATCTGCCACACGAATCCCTACACGAGCAGCTTTATCCATGTATGCAGGACCGATCCCTTTGATCGTTGTCCCAATTTTGTTCTCACCTTTAGCATCTTCTTGTAATTGATCCAATTGGATATGGTAAGGTAAAATCACGTGAGCACGGTCAGAAATACGTAAGTTATCTGTTGTGACATTGTTATCTTTTAAATATGCTAGTTCTTTTACTAATGATTTCGGATTGACTACAACGCCATTTCCGATCACACTGATTTTGTCTTTGTAAAAGATACCTGAAGGAATCAAGTGTAGTTTATAAGTAACACCATCAAATTTAATGGTATGACCTGCATTATCTCCGCCTTGATAACGTGCGATGACCTCAGCATTCTCACTTAAAAAATCTGTGATCTTTCCTTTTCCTTCATCGCCCCACTGCGTTCCGACTACTACAACTGATGACATTCGAACACCTCGTTCTAAATTATTTTGTCCTGATTCATTGTACCAAGAAAGCAGAACGCTTTCAAGGAAAAATCGAATATTGTTATTTTGAAGATAAGAAAAAGGAGCAAAACACGAACTTTATTTTAAAAATCATTTTACAACAGATAAAAAAACGAAAATTTATTCATTCTCTTGTAAAGAGATTTCATTTTGTTATAATCATAAACAATATATTATAAACTTACTAGGAGGTACATTCGGGATATGAAACATTCTTTTTGTTTAGCGATTGACGAATCTTTATCTTTAGTCCAGCCAACACTTGAGATGGCACAGGAACTTTTTGAAGTTGTTGACTCAGATCGGGATCACTTAAGGAGATTCCTTGATTTTGTGGATTCTTCAACCTCTTTTGAACCGCAAGAGCAATATATCAAGATGAAATTAGAAGGCTATATCAAAGGGACAGATCGCTTATTTATCATTGCTTTTGATCAGAAAATAATCGGCTGTATTGATTTACATTTTATTGATACCACTAATAAAAAAGCTGAGATCGGTTATTGGCTTCATTCGTCCCAAACCAATAAAGGTTTTATGACGAAAGTTGTTAACAAAGTTTGCGCGATTGCTTTTGAAGACATGGGCTTAAATAAATTAAGTATTCGAGCAGATGCTGAAAATAACCCTAGCAATGCAGTTGCGATCAAAAATGGCTTCTCTTTTGTTGGAACGGATAAATCAGAGTTTCTTATGTATGGTGAATTTAGAGACCTAAATAAATATTCTCTGCTAAAAGCAGATTTTAACTAAAAAGATAGCCCAAGTAAGTTTTCAGTAGTCACTTACTTGGGCTATCTTTTTACAATTAGAACTCTTCTCTTGGCGATAGTGAAGCGAATTTATTAAACTCTTTAATAAACAACAGTTCCACAGTTCCACGAGCACCACTACGGTTTTTCTCGATGATAACTTCAATCACGTTGTCAATCTCAGGTTCTTCACGAGCGCCATCTTCACCTTCCTCACCACGATCATAGTAATCATCACGATAAAGAAAAGCTACGATATCCGCATCTTGCTCGATTGATCCAGACTCACGGATATCACTCAAAACAGGACGTTTATCCTGACGTTGTTCTACTCCACGAGATAACTGAGACAAGGCGATAACAGGAACTTTTAGTTCTTTTGCTAGTTTCTTCAATTGACGGGAAATTTCAGATACTTCCTGTTGACGACTTTCGCGACCGGTTCCTTCAATCAATTGTAGGTAATCGATCAAAATCAAGCCTAGATTGCCACGTTCTTGCGCTAGTTTACGACATTTTGCTCGGATTTCTGTAATTTTAATACCAGGCGTATCATCAATATAAATTTGCGCTCTGGATAAGCTACCCATCGCAATAATAAGATTTTGCCATTCCTCTTCTGATAACTGACCTGTCCGTAAATGCCCCGCCTCAATCGAACCTTCCGCGCAAAGCATCCGGTTTACAAGCGATTCAGCTCCCATTTCCAAACTAAAAATCGCGACCGAACGATCTGTCTTAGTTCCGATATTTTGGGCAATATTTAAAGCGAAGGCTGTTTTACCTACGGCAGGACGAGCTGCTAGAATAATTAGTTCCTCTGCCTGAAGTCCAGCTGTCATTTTATCTAATGCTGGGTACCCAGTGGGTAACCCTGTGATTTCTTCGTCGTTTTGATAAAGCTGATCAATATTAGCGATCGAAGTATTCAATACATCGGCGATCGATAAAAAGCCGCTGCGATTTCTTTTTTCTGAAACTTCTAATATACTACGCTCTGCGTCATCTAAAATTGTTTCAACATCTTCACCTTGTTCAAATCCTTTAGTAACAATTTCTGTCGCGGTTTGAATCAAGTTGCGAAGCAATGATTTTTGTTCGACGATTTTCGCATAATAAACAATATTAGCCGCTGTTGGTACAGCTAAAGCTAAATCTGATAGATAGCTTAAGCCACCCACGTCTTCTAATAAATTTTCCTGCTCCAATCGATCTTTGATCGTGATTACATCAATCGCTTCATTTCGATCATTCAAGGTAAGCATAGTCTGAAAAATCAATTGATGATTACGGCGATAAAAATCTTTTGGTTCTATGTATTCTAAAGCATCGATAATAACCTCAGCATCTAAAAAAACCGACCCTAAAACGGCCTGTTCTGCTTCCATACTTTGGGGCGGTACTCGATCTTGCCATACTTCATTCATTTTTTTCTCTCCTATAGCTCAAATTACGCTTTTCAGTCTTTCTATTTTAACAAGAAACAAGCGAAATGTACAATGACATATCGTATCATTTCTGCTTAGTGATAAGCAAAAGTGGCTAGGACATAACTCTGCGAGTCACATCCTAGCCACATAAAATCCGGATAAACGGCGGAAGCAGGAGCAACTCTTTCGGAAATAAGTTGAAATTCACAAAAATTTGAAGAACAATTTTCGTGAATTTCCTCTTATTTCTCAGAGTTAAACACTCCTATCCCAACCTCTTTTACCAATTATTCTTCTACTACGTGAACTTTAATCGTTGCTGTTACTTCATGATGCAATTTCACCGGAACTTTTGTAAAACCTAAAGCACGAATCGGTTGCGATAATTCTAATTTACGTTTATCTAATTTGACCTTATACTGCTTGTTTAAGGCCTCCGCGATTTGTTTCGAAGGAATGGATCCAAAGAGACGTCCATCCTCACCAGCCTTCGCTTTAAGCTCTACAACTGTTTCTTCTTTTTCCAAGAACTCCTGCATTTTTTTAGCTTCTGCGAGAATTTCAGCTTCATGCTTATCTTGCGCTTTCTTTTGACCAGCAAGAGCACTGATACTACCTTTATTGGCTTCTTTAGCGTAGCCGTTTTTGATTAGGAAATTTTGTGCATAACCTGCAGGTACTTCTTTAATTTCCCCTTTTTTTCCTTTACCTTTGACATCTTGTAAAAAAATGACTTTCATACGATTATTCCTCCTCATACTAATTAATGATCCATCGCTTTTTTGAAACACTCGTACTTTTAAGCAACAACACAGAAATGTGTCGTATTTATTGACGTGCTTCAAAGTAAAACATGATAAGCCTAATAGCTCCGAATGAAAATAAGAAACAACAGATGTAGTATTTTTTTCTATTTTCATTGAAAGCGAAACTATGGAATTTGATCATACATTACATCTATATTTTGCTGGATCACTTTCAGCAGCTGCTCTTTTACCTCAGCTACCGTTACATTAGCTAATTGTACCGCAGCATTGGTAAAATGACCACCTCCGCCCAAATTTTCCATAATTAGTTGGACATTTATCGACCCGTTACTACGCGCACTGATACCAATTTGCTTATCTGTGCGTTTTGTTATTACAAAAGCTGCATTGATTCCTACCATTGATAATAGTGTGTCCGCTGTTTTAGCTGCTGTTACACTGTCGTATTCCTTTTCTTCGCTACCAGTAACAATGACCGTATCTGGTGTGACGTACTCGCTTTTGGCAATCAAACTGTTCATTTCCAAATAACTGGTTAAATCAGAGCTTAATAAATATTGTACTAAAGATGCATCGGCACCACAAGTTCTTAAATAACTCGCCACATCAAATGTTCGAGCCGTTGTGCGCACACTGAAACTTTTCGTATCCACGACGATCCCAGCTAAAAGTAAGGTTGCTTCAAGCTTGTCCAACTGTTTTTGTGTATTACTTTGATATTCGATCAATTCTGTCACTAACTCTGATGCTGATGACGCTGATGATTCAATATAAGCAAGCAACGGTTTAGCTGGAAATTCATCGCCTCGGCGATGATGGTCAATGATCACGACTTTATCAAATTGCTCATATAGCTCTTGCGAAATTGAAAGTGACGGTTTATGGTAATCAACCATGATCAATAAACTACTGTCAGTTTTTCTTTTCATTGCTTCCTTTGGTGTGATGATCTGTTTTGCCAGTTCAGGATAATTCTCTAATTCAGCCATTACTCGTTCAACATCAGGAATACTTTCATTCCTATCTAAAACGACCCAAGCTTCTTTTCCATGAAATTTAGCTAAACGTGCCATACCAAATGCCGAACCAATTGCATCCATATCAGGGAAACGATGCCCCATGATATACACATCCGAAGACTCAGATAATATCCCTTGGATTGCCGTACTCATTGCACGAGACCGAACGCGTGTTCTTTTCGCAACAGAAGCTGTTCTACCACCATAGAAAACCGGTTTAGCATTATCTTTAGCTTCTTTAACAACGACTTGGTCACCACCCCTTACTAATGCTGTATCCAAATTGGTTTGAGCCGTGTTACCTGTCTGACTTAATGTTTCCCCGCCGTAAGAAATTCCCATACTTAATGTAATCGCTATCTCTCTGTTACTGGATTCTTTTCTAATTTTATCCAAGATTTGAAATTTTGAATCCATCATCTTTTTTACATCTTCCAACTGAGCAATGAAAAAGTAACGTTCTGCATTTAGCCTTTTATAAAAAACGTGATATTCATCCATCCAATCGGAAACCATTGTGGTAATAAAACTATTCAAGTAAGAAATTTCTTTCTCATCCATATTATCTGTAATATCATCATAATTATCGACTGAAACAATTCCAATGGCTGTTTGCATATCTAATTTTTCATGATATAAGTTACTTTCTTCTGTGATATCTTTAAAAGTGATTGTATGCTGATTTGTGTCAACATTAAAACGGAAAACATGATCGCCGACTTTAAAAAAATCTTTGCCTTTTTCAGCAAGTGTTACATAGTTATTTATTAGTTCTGGGCTAATAAGTGATTGCCCATCTTTACAAAAAATTGCTTCTGCAAAGGGATTTAACCACTTAGCTTCTTTTGTACCAGAATCATAGTTTATGATTCCAACAGACACTTCATTGAAAGCATAGTCCAATGATTTTTCAGCAATAGTGCTTGCTTCTCTAATTTTTTCTGCATTCGATATCTCAATTTTTTTAATTAAATCAAAGATTCGATTAATCAAGATAAGATTAAGTATTAGTAATCCAGCAATATATATATATTGATTGGATATAAAGAAAAATAGTATTACTTCTAATAAAAAGAGAACGAATACAGAATCCAAAATCCGTTTCATTCTAATCTTTTTCATTATTAAGGCTCCTCCATTATTCTACAGATAAGTTTATTTTATCATAAAAAAGCTATTTCTGCGAACAGCAAAATGTTTCACGTGAAACATTTGAATATGTAAATTGAACGATTAGCTCTACTAGAGTATAATACCAGCTATTGATTTGGTCTTACCCTCATCATTCCTCATCTTGCTTAAAATTCATTAACTTATCCTCTATATAATTACTCATAACAAGAAACAAAAAAGAGATCAAAGAACTAATCCTTTGATCTCTAAGTAAATGCTATATTATTGCTCTTCACCAACAAATGGTAATAAGCCCATGATACGTGCACGTTTGATTGCAATTGTTAATTTGCGTTGATTCTTAGCGCCAGTACCTGTTACACGACGTGGCAAAATTTTCCCACGTTCAGAAATGAATTTTTTTAGTAATTCGATATCTTTATAGTCAATATATTCAATATGGTTAGCAGCGATATAATCGACTTTACGACGTTTACGTCCGCCTCTTCTTTGTTGTGCCATTCTTATTCCCTCCTATCAAATTCGTTTAGAATGGTAAATCATCATCTGAAATGTCAATAGTCGAACCTGAACCACTAAATGGATCAGAATCTCTATCGAAATCAGGCATACCGTTATTGCTAGACTGAGAGGATGATTGATTAAAATTGTTTTGTCCTGAAAAATTATTATTCTGTGGTTGTTGGAAACTTCCGCCACCAGCATTATAAGTTGGTGTTGAATCTGATCCATCTGTTGTCTGTCTTTGTTCTGATGCAGAACGAGACTCTAACAACTGGAAATTCTCACAGACAACTTCAGTCACGTATACACGTTGACCTTGTTGATTCTCGTAATTTCTAGTTTGAATACGACCAGTTACGCCTAATAAGGTACCTTTACGCGCATAGTTTGCCATTGTTTCAGCAGGTTTACGCCAAATCACACAGTTAATAAAATCTGCTTCACGATTTCCATTTGCATTCGTAAAGTTACGGTTTACCGCTAAGGTAAAGGTCGCAACCGCTGAACCACTAGATGTATATCGTAAATCGGGATCTTTTGTTAGTCTTCCAACTAATACAACGTTGTTAATCATTTAAACATCTCCTTTCGTCAATCCAAATGTTTCACGTGAAACATTTGGTTATGCTTCTTCCTTGATAATCATGTGACGGATAATATCGTCATTGATTTTAGCAAGACGATCAAATTCATTGATTGCTCCTGCAGTTGATGGAGAAGATACTTTAACGATATGATAGATGCCTTCACGGAATCCGTTCATTTCATATGCTAAGCGGCGTTTTTCCCAATCTTTTGATTCGATAACTTCTGCTCCGTTATCTTTTAAGATTGTGTCGAAACGTTCTACTAAAGCAGTTTTTGCTTCTTCATCAATGTTCGGACGAATAATATACATAACTTCATAATTCGTAACTTGACTCATTGATTTTCACCTCCCTATGGACTTTAGGCTCTTAGATTGCTAAGAGCAAGGAGAGTTATCTAAAATATATAGACTACTCACAATGTTTCATTATACAGCTAAAAGCTGATAAAATCAAGTGTTCTTAGCAATTTTTGATCATTTTTTTTAGCAATCATTTTTCCTCTCAGGTCTTACTTTAAATATACGTATAAATCAGCTAGTTTCATTTTTTTACTTATAATTCAGGTTATTTATTTTTCATGGTATACTTACCCTTGTTCGAAATTACACAAATAACTTAAAGTAGTTTGAAAGGATGCTGTCACATTGAATCAATTGTTAGAATACCAACCACTTAACTTGTACACGAACTATCTTGAGGCTGCAAGTAATACTCCAGAAACTGCCATTATCCATGATGAACCTTTACCTGCTTTTCCTGAACTTGGAACTAGTTACACATATCAATTAAGTCATGAGGCGATTTTAAATCGTGCTTATCAACTAGCTAGCTTGGGTGTTAAGGCTGAAGATAAAATCATTATATTCAAAAGCTCAAAATTCGATACTTATTTGTTGGCGGTTGCTGCTTCTTATTTGGGTGCTGTTCCGGCGATGATTTCTTATCATTTTCCGGCTGAAACGATTGAGGTTTTTGTTGATCGATTAGAAGATCCGTTTATTCTTTTTGATGATGAAACGGCAGAAAAAATAACTAACGTAACAAATAGTTCACCAGAAAAGCAAATTTCAGTGACCAGACTTTTACAAGCACCTGCTAATGAGGTACCTCAGGTGGAATTACCTAAAGATATGATTGCTTATATGACACACACCTCTGGAACAACTGGGATTCCTAAACTAATTTGTCACTCTGCCAATTCTATGGGTTGGCGTACAAAGTGGCAAAAAACGATTTTCACAAAAATTGCTGAGAAAAAACTGGTTGGATTTCATATTTCACCAGTTCACTCTCGCTTTAATATTGGAATCTCTTCTTTAATGGCAATGGGTTTCCCAATGATGCCATTATCGATATCAAATAGTGACTCTGTAGCTGGAATGCTCTTAAAGCATGAGCCGATTGCTCTTGAAACTCACCCAAACAATTTTGTTCAGTGGACCTCTTTGGCTAAAAGGTTGCCAGCAGCTTTTGCAAGTGTTCGTTATTACCATTCTACTTTTGATGCTATCAACAATGCTACAATGGCGAGCTTCTTAAACGCTTCAGAAAAAAATGAGCCCATTTTCCTTCAAGTTTATGGACAAAGTGAATGTGGTCCGATGATCTTAAAAGCTCATACTTTAGAATCGCTTAAAACTTCGGATGCACGTGATATGGGGGTTGGTTTAGAAGGCTTAACTGAAGCACGAATCGCAGATAAAGAAGGGAATGTGCTACCTGCTATGACGGATGGACACATCCAATTTTTATCTAAAGGACGCGCGTTAACCTACTATAAAGAAGATGATCGCTTCCAAGCAACTGTTTTTGGCCCTTGGTGGGATAGCGGTGATTATGGCTTTATGGATGAAAACGGGCATTTATTCCTTAAGGATCGTCAAGTAGATTTGATTGATAAAATTGATAGTAATTTAGCCATCGAGGATCATTTATTGGATGCTCTTGATTTTCTTCAAGAAGTAATCATCGTTAGAGCAAAAGACAATTCTCCTCAACCGATCTTAGCAGTTGATCCAAAACAAGGGATGGATTGGGATGCTTGGTGGGAACAAGTGACTGACTTGCCTCATTTAAATAAACCAATCATTATGGATTGGGACGAGATTCCTCGTACAGCTACGATGAAGGTACAACGACTACAGATTGAAAAATCGTTGAAAGAAGACTAAACAGCTAAAATAAAACAGCACCACAGACTAACATGAAAATTAGTTTGTGATGCTGTTTATTTTATGAATAAAGTATCGTAAATGCCATATTTCACTAACTTTTCTTGCGATAAAGAAACACCAATTCCCAAACCATCAGGCACAATGAGTTCGCCATTTTGAATTTCAAAAGGATCTGTAATGATGTCCTCATGATAATAACGGTCAGAAGCTGAAATATCTCCTGGAAAAGTGAAAATCTTTTGAGAGGCAAATTGTAAGTTTAAAGCTCTTCCCACGCCAGATTCAAACATTCCACCCAACCAGACCATTAATCCCTTTTCTTCACAAAAATCAACGATCTTCATTGCTTCTGTAATGCCACCTACTCTAGGAATTTTCAAATTAATACTCCGACAACTGCCCAAATAAAAGGCTAGCTCACAATCTTTAACTGTCCGGATATTTTCATCCAGACAAATATCTGTTTTCAATTCTTTTTGTAATTGTGCGTGATCAAGGAAATCATTCGCTGCAAAGGGTTGCTCAATCATAGCTAAATTATACGCATCTAATTGGATCAAATGAGGAATATCCGCAATGGTATAAGCCGAGTTAGCATCCACCATCAGAGGTATATCAGGAAATTTATTTCGGATAGCGTCGATTGGCTTTAGATCATACCCTGGACGAATTTTTAATTTAATGCGCTGATATTCTAACGTTACATACTCTGTAATTTGATCCAATAGCTTGGCTAAATCAGTCTGTATACCAACGCTAACGCCAACAGGAATTTGTGCTCTCGTGTTATTAAAGTAAGCTTTTAAGCTTTTACCATTACGTTTAGCATATAAGTCCCAAATCGCTGTTTCAAGGCTTGATTTAGCCATCTGATTCCCTTTTACTTCATCAAAGAGAAGCGATACTTCTTTAGGATGTTGAATATCTGCATTTTTCAATAAAGGCAGCAAATGTTTTTCAATAATGACTCGAGCTGTCTCAATGGTCTCTTCTATATAATCTGGCTGTTCAAAAGGAACCAACTCTCCCATACCTTGATTCCCCAGTTCATCGGTCACTAATAAAATGTCAAAGGCTTTCTCTGTCAAACGCCCATAACTAGTTTCAAATGGAATCCTTAGAGGCAGTCGAACACGATAGCGGTCAATACGGTTAATTTTCAACGCCATTTCCTCCTTAAGGTTTTATCTTTTTGCCAACTAACTACACACAAATGACACAACGATTGTCTCAAACACCTGTGGTTTTTCTAAATGGATACAATGACCTGTATCGTTAACAATTTCAATAGAAAAATCAGGCTGCATTTCTTGCATTTTTTTGGCAATTTGTTGAAATTTAACATCTAATTCTCCAACGATCAATAGCGTGGTGGCTTTTACCTTAGCTAATTCTTGCCAGAAATCTGGTTGAACACCTGTCCCCATAAACCACAAACTACACGCCAAACCAAAGCCTCGTTGTGAGAGCCGTTCTTTTCGAAGTGTCTGCTGAACCTTATGAGACACTCTTTTTTGGCTCTCGAAAAGCGGGAGGTTTTCCCATTTTTCAACAAAGGTTTCAATGGGATGACTCATAATAAAACCAGCTAATTGTTCATCAGAACGTTTACGCATCATTCGCTCTGTCTGTCCCTTTAAGCCAGGAGAACCGCTTTCTAAGATCAAGTGTCGAACCTTTTGAGGAAATAGACACGCAAACCCTAAAGCTGCTCTAGCGCCCATTGAATAGCCTAATAAAGAAAACTCAAAAATGCCCAATCGTTCAGTCAACAATGCAACATCTTGGCATAGACACTCCATCTGATAACGGTACGGATGGACATAGCAATCAGTTCTTCCATGACCGATCAGATCAATCGCTAAAATATTGAGCTCTCTTTCCTTTTGAAAAACAGGTGAAAATGTCTGACTAGTGCCTGTAAATCCATGAAAGCAAACCAATGTTGGCCGGTTTGGTTCATAGGCTGAAAGCCACTCATAATAATAATTTACGCCATTTATTGTCGTATTCATTTATTTTTCTCGAACTTTTTTTTTAATCCTGCAATTACTTTTTCGTACAGTTTGACATTGTCCTGACGGTCGCCGACAACTTCGATTATTTGGAATTTAGGTTGTTTCTGGGTTGCTTCCAGCAATAACCCTAACTGTTCTAAACTCTCGGCTTTTACATATGTTGCATTGTATAACTGAGCAACTAAAGAAAAGTCTAAATCGATCGGCGTTCCGAAAATTGGTTCAAAATCATCGGCTGCTAACTGACGTTGTGACAGAAAAGAGAAAATACCGCCACCATTATTATTTAGTAAAACAATTGTTAATGGTAAATTGTAACGTTTAGCCAATAATAAGCCATTCATATCATGATACAGCGCTAAATCACCGACTAACAAGACATTCTGACGATTCGGATTGGTCGCACACATCCCTAAAGCCGTTGAAACAATACCATCAATGCCGTTGATTCCACGATTACCAAATAGCTGATAGTAAGTCGTTTCAGCTGTTGAAAAGCGGTCTAAAAAGCGAATCGCATTACTATTTGAAACAAACAACTGACCGTTTTCCGCCATTTTTTTATGGACAAGAACACTTGCTGAGGTTTCATTTAATATCTTCATTTCACTCAGTTCATTTAATAGTTGTTCAGTTGTTACCTGCCAGTGGATCCACTGACCGCACCACGTATCTAACGTTTTCACTTTAACCTTGTCTATGATTGCTTGAGCAAAAGTTTGTTCTTCTACTTGAATGGCAACTTGCGTTTGTTTTAACTGATCTTGCCATTGACCTGTTTCATCAACGAAGTAGATTGTTGTTGGATCATTAAGTGATTGCAACCAGAACATCGTATTTTTAGAAATAGGTAGCATGCCAAAGCGAACTATAACTTCTGGGTGTTGGATCATGTCAACTTCTTGGATAAACAGGTCAGCATAACTCATGATCAAGGGACTATCTTTGCCGCATGATGTGATGTTTGCCAGTGGATCACTAATGATCGGCCAATTTAAGGTTTCTGCTAACTTGATAAATACTTCTGCTTCTGCTGGCGTGTGACTTCCACCTACAACTAAAACACCTTTTTTTCCTTGCCAGTCCCAAACACATTTAATCAGTTGTTCTTCTGATAATTGCTTTTTACCTACCAAAATTTCAGTTGTTTTTTCAGCGGTCAAGGTTCGATCTAAATTTGGTAGTAACGGTTCTCGCAGTGGAAAATTCAAATGAATAGGACCTTTAGGTGTTTGACACGCAGTATCTGCAGCACGCATTCCTTGCCAGTAAGCATAGTCCAACATCGTCTTCGTACCTTCTGGAATTGCCATCTCGATAAATTCTTTTACATGCCCTTGAAATAAGTGAAATTGGTCCATTGCTTGTGGCGCACCGACTTGCCGTAATTCATGTGGCCGATCAGTCGTCAAAACGATTAACGGAATATGACTAGCATACGCTTCACAAATTGCTGGGTAGTAATTCGCCGCGGCGGTTCCTGATGTACACAATAAAGCAACCGGCTTACTGCTAGCTTTGCTTAGTCCTAAAGCAAAGAAAGCTGCTGAACGTTCATCAACTTCAATAAATGTCTCAATTTTCTCTTGTCGATGTAATAATAACGCGAGTGGTGTGGAGCGAGAACCTGGACTTATCACAGCCTGCTCTACTCCACTGCTGATCATTCCTTCAACAAAGGTTTGTAAATAGTTTGTCATATCACTTTGATTTGTCATGATCTTCCCCACCTATTCCTCTTAACATCGGTTGAAATTTGATTTTTGTCTCGATTCTTTCTTGTTCTGCTTGAGAATCTTTAACGATCCCGCAGCCCGCATATAAGTAGCCCACATTTCCAGAAAATACTGCTGAACGAATCCCTACTGCAAACTCTCCAACATCTTCTTTAATAGCGATCCAGCCAATTGGAGCGCCGTATAGTCCTCGGTCTAACTGCTCATGTTCTTTGAGCCAAGTCAAAGCCAACTCTTTTGGTTCTCCACCTAATGCTGGTGTCGGGTGTAACTGCTGGATTCCGTTCAAGAAACGATACTCTTTTTGACGTTGTCCTTCAATCGGTAGATAAAGATGCTGAATATCGCGATTTTTTAATAATTTCGGTGTTCGAGCTTGAATCGTCGTTCCTGTCATCTGTTCTAATTCCTTAATGATTCTATCCACAACGATTTTGTGCTCTTGCTTATTTTTCATATCATTCAATAAATAATTACCAAGCTCATCGTCTTCAATCTCCGTTGTTCCACGTGAAACAGAACCAGCAATACTAGCCGTTGAAAACGTCTCTTTGGAGGCTTTTAATAAGCGTTCTGGCGTAGCGCCGATAAAGAGTTGTTCCTTCGCTTCTAAAACAAAAAAATAAGTATTTGTTTGCTGTTGTTGCAAGTTTTGTAAGATGACCTCTGCTTGGAAGGGCTGATCGCTCTTAACTTCCATCCGTCTAGCTAAAACAACTTTTTCTAGCGGTCCTACTTCTCGTAATTTCGCTACAGTGTCATCCACGACTGCCATCCACTCTGACACTGCGATTTCTTTCGCGGTTATTTGCGCGATATCATTTTTATTTATTAGCTCAGCATTCGTTAATTCTGCGAACTCTTCTGTAAGTTTTAACCATTTTTGCTGTAATATTTCTTTATTTGCAGCACTGAAATTTATCGAAAGGTATTGTTTTCCTTCGGTTTCTGTAAGTAGAAAGGTCGGCAAATAAAACAGCCCTTGTTCCATGCAACCCCAATCGTTTTGCCCAGTGTGTTTGCTATCAAAGGCAAATCCACCAACCAACATAGCCCCTGTACCTGTAATAGAACTATTTTGATAGATTTTCTCTTTTTCTTCTAAAATAAAAGCATCAACTTGTTCAAAGGATGCTTGATCATATGTTAATTCTTGCTCTTTGCCAAACCCAACTAGCGTAAAATTTTTCTCAGGTGTCTGCCAATAAAAACGCTCGCCTTTGAATTTTTTTTGCCCCTTCTCAAAAGAAGTACGCAAAAAATCAGGCTCTTCATTTATTTCTTTGACCCAGCTAAATTGACGGTACCCTTGTTCATAAGCTTGATCTAACTCTTTAGGAATGCTCATTTGCTTAAAAAAGCCTCCCTTTCTATTGTTGTTAAGCGGTGTTTCGCTAATTTTCCACTTGCTGTTTTGGGTAGCGAGTGACACAAATAAATTCGTTTAGGCAGTTTATATTTTGCTAAATAAGTTTTCGCAAAAGTATTTATTTTTTCCACTGTGATCAGCGGATCTCCAACGATATAAGCGACCGGAACAGCTCCCCATTTCTCGTCTGTTTCACCAACTACCGCTACTTCTTTTACACCAGGAAACTCTTGTAATACGTGTTCGATTTCTGTAGGATAAATATTTTCGCCGCCTGAAATGATCAATTCACTTAAGCGACTGACTAAATAAAGATATCTCTCTTCATCCAAATAACCCATATCTCCTGTTTTAAACCAGCCATCTATTGTCCATTTCACTTTTTGCCACTTCTCGCCATTTAAATACTGTGAAACAACATTTTTTCCTTTTAATAGGATTTCCCCGACTTCATTTTCTTGCAACTGTTTTTGATCAGCATCAACGATTTTGACATGCATGCCTAACAAAGGTTTACCAGCAGAGCCGATCTTTAGCGCAGCATCTTCAAAGCTCAACGCAACGACTTGGGAGCAAGTTTCAGTCATTCCGTATGATTGGATAACAGGAATTCCATAATGCTCACATTGTTCTAATGCTTTTGGTGAGATCGGGCCACCACCAAGCAACATTGCTTTGAAACTTGAACTATAGCCTTTCTTTGGATATTTTTCCAGTAATTCCTGCAACATAATTGCGACAACAGAAATCACGGTTCCACGTCCTTCAGCTAAATCTTCTGTTACTATCGTTGCATCAAATTTACTATATAAACGCAAGCTACATCCTAAGACTAGCTGCCGAACTACAATGGATAGACCACTAATATGAAATAGTGGAACTGGACAAAGCCAGCAGTCACTAGGTAAAATATTCATATTTTCTTGCGTTGCCAGAGCACTGGCAAGATGGTTGCTAAAACATTGCATCACACCTTTAGGTTTACCTGTTGTGCCTGATGTATACATGATTGAAGCTGTTGCTTCCCCTTGATAAAGCGAATGCGGTTCAATTAGCGATTCTTCTACACCATTTGATTTTGACATTTCAATACTCGTGATTTGAGTCAATTCTGACAGAAAAGGTACACTTTCAGTAGAAACCACTACCAGATTCACCTCAGCATCGGTCAATTGGTAGTGGAGTTCTTGTAAACTTAAATGTGTATTTAGCATAACTAGTTCTTTACCTAACTCCCACAAAGCTAAAATCGAAAAATACATTTCTTTTGAATTTCGGCTAAATAGAGCCACTCGTTTTTCCTCGTATGGAATCTTTGAAGAAAATGTTGCTGCCCAATGTTTAACTTCTCGTCCAACGTCAGCAAATGACCATGCTTCATCCTGCCAGTAAAAAGCAGGATGATTCGGTCTTTCATTTACTTGTTTTTGCAGCCAACTACTCATATTTGTCACCCTTTATGGAAATTTAGGAAATTGATCGAAATCAGGATCACGTTTTTCTTTGAATGAATCGCGTCCTTCTTTGGCTTCATCCATTGTGTAATAAAGCAGTGTTGCGTCTCCCGCTAACTGCTGAATTCCAGCTAATCCGTCTGTATCGGCATTTAAAGAAGCTTTGATCATACGTAATGCAAGCGGACTTTTCTTCAACATTTCTTCTGCCCATTCCATCGTTACATCTTCAACTTCAGTTAAAGGTACAACCGTATTGATCCAGCCCATATCCAATGCTTCTTCTGCTGAATACTGTTTACATAGGAACCACACTTCTTTAGCTTTTTTATGACCAACCACACGAGCTAAATAACCAGAACCATACCCACCATCAAAACTTCCCACATTCGGTCCTGTTTGACCGAATTTTGCATTGTCTGCTGCAATCGTCAAATCACAAACAAGCTGAAGAACATTTCCGCCACCAATCGAATAGCCTTTGACCATTGCAATAACTGGTTTTGGGATCACACGAATCAAGCGTTGTAAATCTAATACATTCAAACGAGGAACACTATCCTCACCTACATAACCACCATGTCCGCGAACCTTCTGATCTCCACCAGAACAAAATGCTTTATCGCCTGCACCAGTTAAAATAATCACACCGACATCTTGCTTATCACGGCTAATGTTAAATGCATCGATCATTTCCATAACAGTTTTCGGTGTAAAAGCATTATGCACTTGAGGTCGATTAATCGTGATTTTCGCCACTTTACCTTCTTGTTCAAATAAAATTTCTTCATACTCTTTGATCGTTGTCCAGTTTCTCATGAGGAAACCTCCTTATAATTTTAAAAGCTGAGCAGGCTCATTCAGCCTCGACAGGAAAATAGGAAATTATGACTGAGGTGTTTTTTGCCTCATTCATAATTTATCTTTTTCCCGAGAGGTTAGCCTGCGAAGCTAGATAGCATAAAAGCGGAACAAGCCGTTTAGCTCTGACAGAAAAATAGGAAAATATAACTAAGGTGTTTTTTGCCTTATTTATATTTTATCTTTTTTCCGAAGAGCTGGCTTGTGCAGCTAGATAGCATAAAAGCGGAACAAATCGGTTAATCCTGTAGAAAATTAGGAAATTATAACTAAGGTGTTTTTCTTTATCTTCTTCCCAGAAACTAGTCCGCAAAACTAATTTAGTTTTCAATGCTTCTATTATACACAAATATAGAAAATTTAAAATGGTAGGCGGTTTAGAGAGCGGTGAAAGATTGTCTGAAGTAGGATCAGAAGTAATTACAATTTTTTTAAATTGAACATAAAAAATCAATTATTTGCAGTATTTTATCATGTCGCCTTTTCTTACAGTTTGGTGACTGGAAGGATGTGTTTTAATGATCGACATGTTATTTGCTCCCCTTGTTGTTGCTATAATTGCTGGTGTTGTTGTTGTTTTATTTGAACATTGGCTAAAAATCAAAACAATAAGTAGCTGTTCCAACGACATTTAGCCCAAAAGAACACCTCACGGCTCCAATTCGTGGGGTGTTTGTGTTTTAATAACCGATACGTCTGATTACATTATTATAAAAACATAATTCAGACCAAATGCAAATTGTATAAGTATTAACTTTTTTAATTCTGTTGTATCCATTGATCCATTGTTGTACACATTTCTTCTAGAAATTGCTGATCCTTTTGAATTCTACCAATTAAATGCATCATCTTTTTTCGTGCAAACATTTCATCATGAAAGTATCTATGATTTTCTACTGTAGAATTGCTAAATTGAGTTTCTAAACTTTCAAGTAACGCTTCAACAAAAAATAAACTACTGATTTCTTCGTCTATAGTCAGTGTTAAATGTTCGATTTTTTCCACTAACTTTTCAAATTTTTGTTCATAATGATCTACCAATAAATACTCATTCCAAGTAATTTCTTCAACATTGCCATCACAAGGGAACTGAAATCCTTTGATTGTTTTTACGATACTTTCTGCTCTTGCCCAACTTTCTTGCTCTGATAACTTTTGGTTTTTCATTTTTAACATTTTATTCTCCTCTTTTCTCTTGATTGTTGATTTTCATCTTCTTTAGTGAGATAATGAGGATACAATGCCTCGTATCGGTAGATTTCAGGCTAGTCTTTGCTTAGGTCGTCAAACTGAAGCAAAGACTTTTTTTGTATCCAAACATCAAACGTCCATAAAAATGAACAAAAAAAACATTATTTGTTCACTAAAATCATTTTATCATATTTTTATATATTGAACAACTTTTTTTATTGATGTTCATTAAAAAGAACATTATACTTAATTTGGAGGTGCTATATGAAAAATAAACTCTATACTTTATTAAAAGAAAAAAATGTTAGTATTAGTGAGCTTAGTAATAAAACAGGACTATCACGTACCACACTTACTGCATTAACCAAAGATGATATTTTATTAAGCAAAACAAAAGTTGGAACTTTAGAAACTATCGCTAAAGCTCTTAATACATTTGTTTGTGATATTACTAATGAGAATTTTCAAGTTAAGATAGAACATCTATTAAGAGTAAGTCAAGATGACTTTCTAAAATTTTTTTCTAAAGAACCTAATTTCAAACATGTAGATGATTTAGCTTTTATCTATGTCGTAAAATTAGCCGTTTACACAGAAAGTGCAAAAAAAATTCTATATTTATCACTAAGTACTTACTATTTGCGTTTTTCTGAAATAGCAGAAATTTGGGATAGTTTAGATAATAATTATAGAAAATCAGATTGTCCTCAAACATTCTCCGTTAATATTATGGATGATATTGACTTTTTACTTTTGAAAAAACAACATTCCAATTTTATTAAAGATTTAAATATCAATCCCTCTCAAGATTTAATTACAGAATATGATTTAATAAAATATAATCTTTTTCCTGTTATATTTGAATCGTTAGGAGAACGATTAAAAAAAGAATTCCTTTCTTTAAATAAAGAAATCTTAAATTACTATAAAAACGATGAAATTTGGATGCCAGATCTTGTCATTTTTAACTTGGAAACAATAGTAAATGGATGTGACATTGAAATTAATCTCTTACCTAACTATGAAATAGAGGTCCCTTTCATTTATGGATATTCTTTCTCTTCAAAGAAAGTTATCCAACCAAAGATTTTAAAAAATACGATCTTGACTGGATATGATGGTTGGAAACATAGACGGTAAAAAAATTCCTTGATACAAGTAAAAAACTTAACTTGTATCAAGGAATTTTTATCAATTAAAATACAGAAATTAAGCGATAAATCATACAAACAACACGGAATTCGGACATAAAAGGTATGAATAACTTATCCAATATTAAGTCTTAGCTATTTATTCATAACTTTTCATGATCTTCTCGTGTTGCTTATAGGCTTTTAGTATCTCTAGCTTTAGCGACTCATCTGAACCATAATCACCATTAAGCATACTAACTATTATCTTTTTACACAAATCTACTGACATAGCATTCGAAGCCACTAACACAACAAATCGCTCCATTTCTATTACAAATTCTGCTACAATTCCACTATAACCATTAAAAATTAAAAATGCTGTTGATAAAGCAATAGCACTCCTCTTATTTCCATCTTGAAAACAATGAAATTTGGCTATACTTAGAAATAAGTGAGTTAATTTGTCTTCAAATTCTGGATAATATAAATCATTTTGTATATGCTCTAATACACTTTGGAGCGATCCTGGATTTATAACCCCATTGTATGTATTATCACTGATTTTCATTGTATTATTATATATTTCATGAACTGCCTTCTCATCTAAATACCACAAACAATCTTTCATATCATCTATCCTTCAAGCGCTTGAAGACATCCTGCATTTTGTCTAGTCTTTCATTTAGTTCCATACTTTTTTCTCCAATAAACCGTTCATATTCTCCCTCATCAATCGGAACAATATAATCTTCAAGAGACTCATGCATTGCATTTCTAAAAACAAAATCCCTACTAGCCATCTTCATTCTTGCCTTTGCAATTAGAGGTTTCCATAAAGGCATACTACTAAATTCTTTTATAATTTCATTCAATTCTTGCGGTGTAATTTTTTGATTTCCTTTTTCTAAATATTTCCTTTTCATACAATCTGCTAAGCCACTTTCATATGATGAGACTAAATCAATTATCTCCGAGTACATTGTCTCTCTTACCCTATCATTATTACTAAGTTTTAATATCTTCTTGTATTCTTTTGCACGCTCTTTAAATATCGATTGATATATTTTATCTGTGTACACAGCATATTTTACTGGCCCCATTTCCAAATAATTATTTAATGCATCTGTATATTGTTTACGATAATTTTCGTTAATAAAAGCGGATTTAATATAATCTTCATCTCGTTGATTGATATATTTTGTATTCCCACCAACTTGTTTATTCATCACGTCAATCACGATATCTAATATTGTATTTCTTACAGCTTTAGCTTGATCACTATTTTGAAGTAGCATTGCATAGTTGAGCAACGTTCGAAAGCTTGACACGCTTAGGTTCACCACTTTGTGACCGACATCAATGTCGGTCACTTCAGCAGCGTTCTTCTTAAACTCTTGTAGTTTTTTCCCAGATAACATTTTTAGGTCATTACCTTCTAGCTCTTGCCTATTATCTTCTGTAACTCTTTCAATAGTTCTTATATCAACATCAAAAAAAGACGATACCTGTTGTCTTGTATAATAAATGATACCGTCCATTTCAATGCCAGATAAATTGAACTGCTTTTCTGCTTCTTTCATCGCTAATCTATTGTTTAAAATATTTTGTCTTTCTAATTTAGAATCTGATAATTCAGCCATAAGTATACCTCCTCGTAATGTATTATAACGAAACTACTTGAATTTTTTAATTTCAATTACTTGCAATTTTATTTAGATGGTAATTATCTTAATTCTAACACAGCAAAGCTCAACTACAACATTCCACTTGTTATGACATATTATCTTCAATATGTTAACAAGATAAAATCAACTAACTTCTTTAAAGTCTTTCCGCCATAGAAGATAATGGCATAACCTCTAATCTCAACTGACTCATCGCTTGAGAGTATATTTTGCCACCATTACCTTCAATCATTTTACCTGCACTTCCCGTAATCTTCTCTAAATGAACTGTTGCACCAAAAAATTTCTCTACGGCTTGCCTTTTTACTTGATCTAATTCTGGCTGTAATTCATTCTTCTTACTCACGCATTTAGCACGTAATGCAACTAACTGTAATCTTTTTTTCTCTTTCTTTTGATAATCTGCTAACTGCATTTTATACAACGTCAGAACAGCAGTATTTGGTTCTTTCAATCCAGATTCAAACGTAATTTTTTGTTGCAGGTTTGAAATCGTATCACCATACGACTCGCCACCTAAATTTAATAAATCATCCATACATAACACTCCTAAAAAAATACTTTATCGAACATACCTCTCGTGTAGGCATCAGCTTCTTCCGCTATTTTTGCTGACGACATTAATTGTTACGCCTTTTCTTCTATTTTCATAGATACAGTATCGATTGATTGAAATAATTCTTCCGCAATACTTTCATCTATCAAAGAAACATTCATTCCGCTTCCATGAGGAAAAATTGATTTTAAGACATCTTCAATTTCATGATGCTCCAACTCAGAAAACTCTTCATTTCCGATAATTTCACTTCTCATTCGTTCTATTTCATCTACTTCAAAATCTATGTATTTCAACAAAATACGCTTCATATCTTGGTACTCTTCCCCAATCAATCCGTGAATACCAGCAGTATCTCGCATAAATTCTGGGGAAAACATGACATTAATTGCACCATCTTTCCTGAAAATATTTCTAAATGTATTCGTCATATGACTAGCAATTAGCACATCTAATGATTCGCTATCGACTAAAAAGCATTTCCCAATTCGCTTGCCTTTTGGTATATAACCAACAGGATCCCAAGAATGACGGTAATCAACAATTTTATTGTCATAGTAACCAGTATCAACTTTCACTTGATAATCTTTTGGTAATAGTCGATAAGCTCTTGCAGAAGCATAGGTCACTGCTTGTTTATCTTTTAAGACAGCCATGTATTGTGCTAAAGCACCACCTAGACTATGACCTGTAAAATCATAACTTTTTGTCTCGTTATCCCGTAAAGTTTCATCAACAAAGTTTTCATACCCTAGAAATTGATTACTTACTCTATTTGCTAGTGAGTCATTGGCGTCTTTAATTTCAGAAGGTTTGAAACCTATTCCCAATGTAGAAAGATTTTGTTCCCAATCAATTGCACTACTTGTTCCTCTTGAAACAAAAGTTATATTTGTATACTCCTTTATTTTTCCTGATAGCATGTCTTGGTATTCTTTATCTGAAACAACTGCGATTCCTTGAAGATCACTTACTGAATGATCGACTGAGTTTATAACTCGCCAAATGGTATTATCTGACAACCTGATAGGACTTCCAATTTTCAAACTCTCATTATCGTAGGCTTTTTCTGATAAACCAAAATATTGTTCATCTGTTAGTTGTACCATATCCCGACCTCCTGTATAATTAAATCGACTAATAGTATAACATGGGGTGGCTATGAAAAAGAATAAAATTACTATTTTAATTTTAATAATTTTAATTTTGATAACAGGGGGGCTCTTTATGGGGAAAAATAAAGACATCGATATACAAAAAAAAAGAATCGAAGAATATGTACGGTATAATTACAACAATATTGAATCAATAACATTCACAGATTCAAAAAAAGTGCCAACTGGTAGTACGTATGTTCATGGTTACATAAATGAAAAAAAGAATTTAAGTTTCTCTGCTTGGCTGACACCAAATACGTTTGAAGGAGAATTTACTAATAGCCCGGAGCTCGATCAATTAAGTAAATATGAAAAGAATAAACTTCCAAACGAAATTGAAAAAGAACAACAAGTAGAAGAAAATAACATAAATCAATCCTCCACTTGGTTTTCTGATAAATATAGTCAATAAGGTTATTATGAAAAATAAAAGTAGCTAAGCTTACGATCCAGCTTAGCTACTTTTATTTTATTCCATGTAAGTGCTATTTGTAGGTACCACTTGCGCTCCAAACGGCATCAATGCTAGCTTAGCTAGTTTAAATGATTGCATCCCAAATGGTATTCCGATAATTGTCACACATAAAATAACTCCGCTGACGCAATGTCCTACCGCCAACCAAAAACCACTGAAAACCAGCCAAAGGATATTCACTAAAAACGAGGTTGTACTCGTGCTATATACAACTCTTTTTCCAAATGGCCAAAAGCTCAACCCTGCAAGCTTGAAACACTGTAACCCAATCGGAATTCCAACAATTGTAATACACCAAAAAATTCCAGCTAAAAGCCATGTCAAACCACCAAAGAAGCCTCCAAAAATAAACCAAATAATATTACCTAGACAACCCATTCTTAATTCCTACTTTCTTCTTAATTCATTATAAAAATAAATTATACTACAAAATTAGAAATTAAACCTTCGCTTTATGCATAAAATTATCTGTTCTTTTTTCGAAAGACTCTCCTGCAAACTATTGATAAAGTAGCTGTATTGAATAAAAAAATACACAGTCTTTATTCAATAGAATTGTAGATAAATAGGAGCTGGATAAGATGAAAAAATTAACGAACAAAATAGCTTTAGTCACGGGAGCAAGTAGAGGGATCGGTCGTAGCATTGCGCGACGTTTAGCAAAAGAAGGGGCATTTGTCATCGTTCACTATGCGAGAAAAGAAGATGAGGCAAAAGCAGTTGTTCAACAAATTAAACAGGAAGGTGGTGAAGCTTGCCTGATTGGAGCAGATTTTAGTACACTAGCTGGGATTCAAACATTTTATGAAACATTGGATCGAACACTTTATAAAAATAAAAATACGCAAAAAATCGATATTCTTGTCAATAATGCTGGAATTGGTCAAGTAGTGGGTTTAGAAGAATCCACTGAGAGCTCTTTCGATGAAGTGATGCAGTTAAACGTTAAAGCACCCTTTTTTGTTACACAAGAAGCTTTACCTCGATTGAATAATAAAGGACGCATTATTAACATTTCGTCCTTTGTTACACGCGTAGCTTCTCCGGACGTATTTACTTACAGTATGTCTAAAGGAGCGATTGATACATTTACCCTTCTTTTAGCTAAGCAATTAGGATCTCGTGCCATTACAGTCAACGCAATTCAACCTGGTATTATCAATACTGAAATGAATGCTGACACCTTAAAAAATCCCGAAGGACAAAAATATGTATCCAGTTTATCCATCTTTAATCGTTTGGGTGAACCAGAAGATATTGCTGATATTACAGCATTTTTAGCTTCTGATGATAGTCGCTGGGTTACAGGACAGCTAATAGATGCAAGTGGTGGAACGCATTTATAATTTATAATAATGATTAGTTGCACGATTAAAACGGCTAGCATATACGATCCATAATTCACCTATGGTATACTTAAATAACAAAGATAAGGAAAGGATCGATTTTAGTGCATTTACTAGACTATCTAAAAATCGAAACAACTGAACTATCAAAAGAAAAAGTTGTCTTAACAATGAAAATAGAAGATTATCATAAACAACCTTATGGCGTTTTGCATGGAGGAATGAATGGCATTTTGATTGAAACAGCTTGTAGTTTAGGTGCCAATGAGCAGCTAGATCAGGATTCATATGCAGCTGGTATCGATCTTCAAATCAACCATCTAAAAAGTGTTGCCGATGGAGCGTTGACTGTAGTTGCTACAGCTGATCGCATTGGGCAAGCCATCCAAGTTTGGGAAGGTAAAATCTTTAATGCTTCTGGGGAATTGACTGCTGTTGGCCGTTGTACATTAATGAGTCGTAAAATAAAGAAGTAATAACCAAGGGGTTGGAACAAAAGCCTGTCTCTAAGGGAGCTGTTTTTTAAACCACCGTTTATGCGAATTTTAAAGGTCTGTGACATCATAACGCTAAGTGTTATGATGTCACAGACCTTCTTTGTTATCTTTTAAAAAATCGTTCTTGCTAATCCAATCAGCATTCCCATCACTGGCACTAATACCCAGATCCATGAATTCCAATCATTTTTATTCTCTTCTTTCATTGTTGCTAAACGTAATCTCAAGTTTTCATTTTCTAATTTCAATGCTTCGATTTTTTCATTTTGGTTTGTCAATTTCATCCGCTCCTAAATTAGTTGATAAACTTATTATGACGGATTCTACAACAGAAAAATAGACGCTTTTGTCAGGAATCAACATGACAAATGTCATCCTTTTTTCAACATAAAATTTAGCCTTAAACTAGATTATTTCCCCTGTAATAACTTTTAAATTCATTAGTAAAGAGGTCATTACCTCTAATTCTCTTTGATCCACCTCTGAATATTTTTGATTCATGATTTTTTCTCTTTCTTTTTTGACAAGTAAATACATTACATTTAATTCTTCTGAGGTTAGATTTGATAAGTAAACGTGATTCGGTTCTGAATAGGCAAAAGCTTCTATTTCAAATGTTTCTGGATTTCTTTTCAAACTTGTTCTGATCTGAAAACCATTTGAAAAGGTGATCATCTCGACATAAAGATACTCTGAAAAGGTGATTGGTCTACGCTCATAAATAGTCGTTTTTCCTCCGAATATTTCCAGTATGTTTTCAAGAAAGTTTGATAATGCCGTTCCAATATTTAATTGCTTTGAAAAAGTTTTTGATAGTAATAATTTCTCTTGTGTCATCATTTTTACCTCTCACTTCTTATTACCCTTTATTATAATCATACTTTTTTCCAAAACAAAGCAAAACGATATTTCATTTTTTTATATTTTAAATTATAATGTCAAATTTCAGTAATTTTCACCTCAATATCGCTTGATAATTTTGTTTCTTTAGACTAAAAGCCGCACATTTTCTGCAATGTGCGGCTTTTAGGGAGATTTTAATAAATTTTATTGTTCTTTTTTTACTTGCTGAAACTTCCATAATGTATAACCTAATATCAATAAAAGAATTAAAATAACAATTCCCATGATCACAATGATATATAGCCATGAAGAATGTTCTGGCGCTTCGTCAACAGATTTTTTGTTTAAAGTATTCGCTTCTTTTTGATCAATTGAAAAATCTTCGCTAAATGTCCACGTTCCCTCAGCATTGACTAATTTTATTGTATAAGTATATTCTCCTGATTTAAATTTATCATTCAACATAGTAAATAAAGAAAATTCACTATTGGGAGCAAAGCTCATACCGTTTCGTTTTTCTTGGACGATAGCTGTTTTTTGCCCTTTTTTTGTAATAGTGAAAGTTCCTTCCACTTGCTTCATTACTTTCGGTTGAGGATTTTTAACTAGCATTTGAACGGCATTTCTTTTATTGATTTGTGTTAATTGGACTGGACCACCTTGCAAATTTGGTGTGATGTCTTGATCGTTTTCTGACAGTTGAACTGCAATGGCATATTGAAACTCATTTTTAATCATTTTTTTTGAGTCGTCTTTATCGTCTTGCTTTTTAGCAATCGTTATGCCGCCTAAAATCACGCCATCAAAAGAATTTTTTGGTGCAGTTAATGCTATGTAGATGACTTTTTCTTCCCCACTTGCAATGGAAATCGTCTGTTCTCGCTTTTCAACTAAATCCGAAAATTGTTGCTTTGATTCAATTGATTTTACACTTGGTTGGCTATAATCTACAATTCCGTTCATATTTGTTGTCGCTGAATTTACGCTGACTATGTACTCTGATGTTTTATTTGCATAATTCGTGATTTTGATAGGCAATTCTTCTTTTTTTTCTGAGGAAGTACGGAGATTAAAATAACTGTTATTATCACCGATTTGACTCCCCGTTATCTGAGGTTTAACTGTAAAATCGATACTTTCCTCAGCCTTAGCAATAGTTGGACTTAGACTCAAGAAAATGGAAAGTATACTTAGAAACAATAGAATCGATTTTTTTTTCATATTTTTAAATTCCTTTGCTATTTATTCAATTAGTAAGAAAAGAGAGCGAACTCTTTATTTTTCATCATTCAAGAGAATGAGACAGAAAGGTTTAGCATCATTTGTTCGGATTTTAAGGGTCTGAGATATAACTCGACGAGTTATTCTCAGACCCTTTGTTTCATATTTCTTAATTCCCCTCTGGACCGCTTGTTAATGTCCATTTTAGTGTTGTGCTGTATGTTGCTGCTTTTACACTGTTTGGAACATTCAAGGTTGCTTCAAAAGATTTATCCTGTACTAATTCATAACTATCTGCTTTGGCTTGTGACGCAAAAGGTTGAGAAGCGGTATTTACTGCGTTAGAGACACTTGAAATATCAATCGTCATTGCATCATCCCACGTTGCAACAGTTGCTTTGGCTAGAGATACATCCCACCCTACATAACTTCCTCTATAATCAGTAACAGTGATTTCACCAGGTTTCTTAATCGTTTTCGACGCTGTACCATCTAATGTCAGTGTACCAAAGTTAATTTCATCTGTAGCTGAAATCAACAATTCGCCACCTTCGACAGTCGTCTTAGCAACGGTTTCACCTTCTAATACGTCTGCTTGTGCTGGCATTGCAACCAGCATTGTTCCTAACAAAATTCCTGTTACTCCACTCATTATGACACGTTTCATATATTCTTCTCCTTTTTATTTCACTTATGCTAGTAAAATATTTTTAATAAATTTGTTGTTTACTTTTTATTGAAACCTCTAATAATTTGAAGAGAAATTATTTTGTTAAACCAATCTTCTCATCGTTCGTTTAGCATTTATGGTCCTGCAGTTAACGTCCATTTTATTGTTCCTGTATATGTTTGAGCTTTCAGTGGTTCATTGGCTGGAATACTTAAGAATAAGCCACTTTTTGAGTCCCATGTCTGCAAGGGAGTCGTTTCAGACGGTGCGTTAGGATCATCTTCAAGCGTTGAATTAAAAATTGGCACCGCGGAATGATTCAAAAATTGTTCCTGTGCATTATCTGAGTCTTTATAGACGACGTATTGACTTAATAAGCTGCTATCATCCATAGCTAAACTTAATGCATAATCTCCTTGCAAACCAGCGCCACGGCTATCTTCGATGGACAATCCCGAAAGATCATTAATTTTACTATTTCTGCCAACTAGTTGCTTCTCTGGACGGAGTGTAAAATCATCAAAAGTAAGAGATTGCGGCACGGATAGATTTAGTGCTCCTTCTTCCACCAGTACAGTAACTGGATAATCATACTGAATTTTTTTTCCGGAACTAATTGTTTGTTCTACTCTGATTATCGCTTCTTTTTTGCCGAAACTAGTGGCATCAGGATACGATACAAATTTCTTCGATACATTAGACAGACCTTTTGAATCAAGAAGGTCATCAATATGTTCATCAAAATAACTTTCGCTTGTATAGATCGGAACGCTTATCTCGGTCGTTGAAAAAGTAGTCAATTGGATTAAATTTAACCCTTCTTCAGTGACTTCATAATAGACGTCATTTAAGCCGCTAGTGTCATCTGAAAAATACTCATTTCCAACGAAATACAGCCACGCTCTTTCGTATTTTTCGCCGGTTTTTCGCCCGTGCCAGACTTGAACAATATCGCCTACCTCAATACTCGCACGTTCTCCTATTTCATTGTTCCATGCTTCTTTGATTTGTGTAGGTGTATCTTTAGAGTTTAAAGAAAACTGGCGACTAGGAGATAAATTTAAGTTCAAAATACCTAAGTCATCTGCCTGATAAAATGAAACCGTAGAAAAAATTGAATTACCAAATGTTGGCAATGAGCCATAGGTTAAACTACTTGCTCCTTGGCCAGGCTCCATTGATAAACTCGGACCTGCTTGAAGCGTTAATACCGATACGATTCTTCGAGTACTTGTTTCTGTCCATTCGCCACTGATCGCAATGCTGTTGCCCCAGCGCACATTTATTGGGACTTGTACGTCTATCATTTTTGAATTATCTGCGTTTAGGACTATTTGAACAGTTACTCTTTTTTGCCCTGTTGTATCAGTAGGTAAAGAATCTTTGAGTACAACTGTATACTCATCTTCTGTTAAATTTTGCTCTCCCAACTTCACATCCTGGACAAATGTATACAAATCATATTCATTGTCCTTTGTACCTAAAGTAGTTGTTACTGTATTAGGTTTAGCTGTGAGTTTAACCTCTTCAAACGTTATTTTCAGATCTTTTTGAATCACAAATTCTTCACTATCCCATGTATTTTGCGAAAATGCACCCGACAATGAATATGTAACTTCTTGTTCATTAACCGTAGGAAAGAATCGATTTAAAATAACAACATCTACTTGATCTTTCGCTATTTCATCATCTGCTATTGTTATTTGTTCAATCACTTTTTCTTTAATAAATGCTTCATCAATGACTGTTTCTTTTTCTACAACACACTCTGCTTTTGCCGCCACAACTACATTAGGAGATGCCAGTATCGGAAAATTTTCTTCTACTTCTTGAGCATCATTGAAGGTACCTTCCCGGTATTCTAATGCATTAACATAATTTGGACATACTAAGCCAACAAAAAAGAGGAAAGCACTTGTTTTATATAGTATTTTTTTCATGTTTTTTAATTCCCATTTCAAATTAAACCGTTAGTAATAATTTTTACCTACTTCATAAAAAGTCATATTATATTTCTTGCTAGTTTCAAAAAATAGTCACTCTATTTTTATGTAATTAGTTACTGCCTTGATCTCTACGATCTAAATAAAAATTCTAACCGAAATCTCATTTAACTTTTTTTTACACGAGCCTCCTCTTCATTATTATTTTCAGTTTACTTTACAAAAGGTAACAATACCTAAGTTAACACAGCATTAATTCATATTCAATAACTATTAAAAAAAAATTAGAGAAAAAAGTTTTTATTTCTTTTTTTTATATTTATATTTTTTAATATCATCAAAAAAACAACGAAACATAAAATATGACTACCACTATCTTGATTCTTTTCCGATACTTATTGAAACCATTCACTTACTTTTTATTTTACTAATTATAGAAAATATATGTTGGACAAAGATTCCACTTTTTTCGTTCACTTCATCCTCTACTGTAAGCTTAAGAATAAGAAGAAGAGCCTGAGACAAAACTAAAAATCAGTTTTATCTCAGGCTCTAAATCCGAATAAGCGGCGAGACAAAAGCAGCTAATACGCTCCGCTTCGATCACATCAAATTCTTAGTGCACTTTTATTCCTCTATTGTTGTATCTGTATCTGGTGTTTCAGTTTCAACAACTGGTGTTACCTCACCTTCAACTTCTTCAACGATTTCAGCTGGCTCAGGCTCTACAACGGCCATCGTCACAACTTTTGCATCATCTTCCATTCTCATCAAACGAACACCTAATGTCGCGCGTCCTGTTTGAGAAACTGAATCGACGTTGAAACGAATAATGACCCCTTTATTGGTGATCACTAGAATATCTTCATCCCCACGAACAGTCGTAAGTCCTGCTAGCGGACCATTTTTCGCTGTGATATTAGCTGTCTTGATCCCTTTACCGCCACGACCCTTCACAGGGTACTCAGAGGCTTTTGTGCGTTTACCGTAACCATTTTCCGTCAACACTAGAACTTCCGTGTCAGCGTCCAGTAAAGAGGCTCCTACGACGTAATCTTCTTCTCTTAGACGAATACCACGCACACCAGATGCTGTACGGCCCATATCACGAACGGCTGTTTCAGCAAATGTCACAGAATAACCATTATGCGTTCCGATGATCATGTTTTGTTCGCCGTTGGTTAAAACAACATTGACTAATTCGTCATCTTCTTTCAAACCAATTGCGATCAAACCGTTACTTCTAATGTTAGAAAAAGCTTTAACCGCTGTACGTTTAACAGTACCTTTACGAGTCGTAAAGAATAAATAGTGCCCTTCTTCGGCTTGTCCTTCGACAGCGATGATTGCTTGGATCTTCTCACTAGAGTCGATACCTAGCATGTTGATCACAGGGATTCCCTTCGCTGTTCTGCCGTATTCAGGAATTTCATAGCCTTTAGCACGATAAACTTTACCGTTATTCGTAAAGAATAATAAGGTATCGTGAGTTGAACAAGAAACAAGGTTTTTCACGAAGTCATCATCATGAACGCCCATTCCCTGAACACCACGACCGCCACGGCGTTGTGCTCTAAATTCACTGTTCGCTAAACGTTTAATATAGCCATTGTTTGTCAGTGTAATAACAACTTCAGCTTCTTCGATCAAGTCTTCATCTTCTAAACTTAGGACTTCACCAACTAATAATTCTGTACGGCGAGCATCGCCATATTTATCATGAATCTCACCTAACTCTGTTTTGATGATCTCAATGACACGTTCTGGTCGAGCTAAGATATCATTCAAATCAGCAATGAATTTCAATAATTCTTGGTATTCATTTTCGATCTTATCACGTTCTAAACCTGTTAAACGGCGTAAACGCATATCCAAAATCGCTTGTGCTTGACGATCAGAAAATTCAAAGCGTTCGATCAAAGAAGCTTTTGCTTCATCATCTGCTTTTGAATTTCGGATAATTGCAATAATCTCATCAATGTGATCTAAGGCAATTCGCAAACCTTCTAAGATATGCGCACGTGCTTCAGCTTTTTTCTTATCAAATTCTGTACGGCGTGTAATAACTTCTTTTTGGTGCTCGATATAATTTTCAAGAATTTCTTTCAAGCTTAAAATCTTAGGAATCCCTTTTTCGATTGCCAGCATATTAAAACCAAAAGAGGTTTGTAATGCTGTCATCTTATACAGATTATTCAAGATAACAGAAGCACTCACATCACGACGAACATCAATGACGATCCGCATACCTTCACGAGAAGACTCATCACGTAAATCAGTGATTCCTTCAATCCGTTTTTCACGATGCAATTCTGAAATTCGTTCAATCAAGCGCGCTTTGTTGACCATATACGGCAGCTCAGATACTAAGATACGTTCTTTACCGTTCGGCATATCAACGATCTCAACTTTCGCACGAATCGTGATCGATCCTCGACCTGTTTCATAGGCGCGGCGAATACCTGATTTACCCATCACTAAACCACCTGTAGGGAAATCTGGTCCAGGTAATACTTCCATCAATTCATTGGTTGTTGCATCTGGATTTTCCATCAATAGACTAGCAGCTTCGATTACTTCCGCTAAATTATGTGGTGGAATATTCGTTGCCATCCCTACAGCAATCCCTGTCGTCCCGTTCACTAAAAGGTTAGGGAAACGTGCTGGTAGTACATCTGGTTCTTGTTCTGAGTCATCATAGTTTCCATGAAAATCAACAGTATTTTTATTGATATCACGCAGCATTTCCAAAGCAATCTTACTCATTCTAGCTTCGGTATAACGCATAGCAGCAGCACCATCACCATCGACAGAACCGAAGTTTCCGTGTCCATCAACTAGCATACTGCGATAGCTAAACGGTTGAGCCATCCGCACCATTGCTTCATAAATGGATGAATCACCATGTGGATGGTACTTACCCATAACATCCCCAACGATACGAGCTGATTTTTTATGTGGTTTATCAGGTGTTACACCTAACTCATTCATCCCATATAAAATACGACGATGAACCGGTTTTAACCCATCACGAACATCCGGTAATGCACGAGCCACAATAACGCTCATTGCATAATCAATGAAGGATTCTTTCATTTCACTGGTCAGATTGACGTCTTGAATGTTCTCTTTGATTTCTTCACTCATGAATCTATCTCCTTCTTAATTAAATATCTAGATTTTTCACGTAATGGGCATTTTCTTCAATAAATGCTCGGCGTGGTTCAACACGGTCTCCCATCAACATTTCAAAAATTTGATCGGCTTCGATCGCATCATCGACACTGACACGTGACATTAAACGTTTTTCAGGATCCATGGTTGTTTCCCATAATTGATGATCATCCATTTCTCCAAGACCTTTGTAACGCTGAACACTTGGTTTCGGACTAGCTGGTAGTGTGGCTAAAATTTGAGCCAATTCTTCTTCAGCATTTTTCCCTGGTTGAACGTAGGTGATATTTTTTCCTTGTTTGACCCCATATAACGGCGGTTGCGCAATATATACATAACCCGCTTCAACAACTGGACGCATAAAACGATAGAACAACGTCAATAACAGCGTACGAATATGTGCGCCATCGACATCGGCATCGGTCATGATTACTAATTTGTGGTAACGCGCTTTCGATACATCAAAATCAGCACCAAAACCTGTTCCCATCGCTGTGAATAGTGAACGAATTTCTTCATTGGCTAAAATTTTATCCATGCTGGCTTTTTCAACGTTTAAGATTTTCCCACGAATCGGTAAAATCGCTTGGAACTCACGACTACGTCCTTGTTTTGCTGAACCGCCGGCTGAATCTCCTTCGACGATGAAAATTTCGCATTTTTCAGGATCTTTACTTGAACAATCGGCTAATTTACCAGGTAAATTACTGATTTCAAGTGCGCCTTTACGACGCGTCACTTCACGTGCTCGTTTAGCAGCCATACGAGCTTTAGACGCAAGTAAGCCTTTTTCTACGATTTGTTTCCCGACAGTTGGGTTTTCCATCAAGAACTTATTGAAATACTCAGAGAATAAACGATCTGTAACAGTTCGAACTTCTGAGTTTCCTAATTTTGTTTTGGTTTGTCCTTCAAATTGAGGTTCAGGATGTTTGATGGAAATAACGGCTGTCAATCCTTCACGAACATCTTCCCCTGTTAGGTTTTCGTCATTTTCTTTCATGATCTTTTGTTTACGTGCGTAATCATTGATAACACGTGTTAATGACGTTTTAAAACCTGATTCATGAGTACCGCCTTCGTAGGTATGGATGTTATTTGCGAAACTTAATAAGTTAGTATGGTAACCATCTGTGTATTGCATAGATACTTCAACGATAATATCTTGTTGTTCCCCTTCAATAAAAACAGGTTCTGGGAATAAGACATCTTTATTCGCATTCAAATGCTCTACGTAACTTTTGATCCCGCCCTCGTAATGAAATTCTTTCAAGACAGTTTTTTCTTCACGTTTATCTTCAATAGAAATTTTTAGCCCTTTATTCAAGAAGGCTAACTCTCTAACACGTGTTGCTAATTTATCAAAGTTAAATACAGTTGTTTCTGTAAAAATTTCCGGATCTGGAACAAAATGGACAGTCGTTCCATGGCGCTCTGTGTCACCGATCACTTTCAAATCATCTCGGACAGCCCCTTGATGGAATTCTTGGAAATAAATTTTACCTTCTTTATAAACTTTTACGTCCAATGTTGTTGATAGAGCATTAACAACAGAGGAACCTACCCCGTGAAGTCCGCCGGAAACTTTATATCCGCCACCGCCAAATTTCCCCCCTGCATGGAGCACGGTGAAAACTGTTTCTACCGCTGGACGGCCTGTTTTGGCTTGAATACCGATTGGGATTCCACGTCCATCATCGACAACAGTAATACTATTGTCTTCTTCAATAATTACTTGGATACTTGAGGCAAAGCCTGCCAAAGCCTCATCGATCGAATTATCAACGATCTCCCAAACTAAGTGATGCAAACCTTCCGAACTCGTCGATCCTATGTACATACCAGGACGTTTACGAACCGCTTCAAGACCTTCTAATACCTGAATCTGACTGGCATCATATTCTTGGGCACGTTCTTTCATGTTTTTTTCTTCTTCTGTCATATTATGCTTCCCTCTCTATCTCTCCCTGATGAACATAAAATATGTCTGGTTCAACAGTTAATTTATTGTTTAAATGATCCAAACTTGTTGTTGTTAAAAAAGTCTGAACCTTTCCTTCAATCGTTTCTAGCAGGTGCAATTGTCGTTCATTATCTAACTCACTCATGACATCATCCAATAACAACACAGGATATTCGCCTGTTTCTGAATACATTAAATCAATTTCCGCAAGCTTTACGCTAAGAGCTGTGGTTCTTTGTTGACCTTGTGAACCATATGTCTGGACATTTTGTCCGTTTACATTAAAAATCAGGTCATCTCGATGAGGACCTAAAAAGGTATTTGCCTTAAACAACTCCCGTTTTCGGCTATCAAGAAGGCTCTGAAGCAGTTGCTTTTGGATCTCTTCTAGTGAAAAATTTTCTTTGTCTAATGGGATACTTGAAAAATAGTCGATCGCTAATTCTTCTTTTTCATGGCTGATTTTTTTATGCAGTAAATTGGCCCAGTGCTCTAATTTTTTGATAAATTCTAGACGAGCAAACAAGACTTTACCGCCAAATTCCGCCAATTGCTCGGTCAAAATATCTAAATAAACAAGGTCTGACTGCTTTTTTTCAGCCAACTGCTTTAAATATTGGTTACGCTGTTTTAAGACAGACTGATATTGAACCAAATCATATAAATAAATCGGATTGACTTGGCCTAATTCCATGTCGATAAACTTACGACGTAATTGTGGTGAGCCTTTGACGAGCGATAAATCTTCCGGCGCAAACAAAATGACGTTTAGTTGCCCAATATATGAACTTAAACGCTTTTGTTCAATATGATTGACTTTTGTCTTGCGGCCTTTGTTAGAAATAATGATTTCTAGTGGTACCGTTCCTGTCTTTTTTTCAATAACCCCGCTGATTCTTGCTGAATCGGAGTCCCAATGAACCAATTCTTTCTCGTTACTGGTTCTGTGACTGCGGGTCATTGCTAAAACATAAATACTTTCCAAGAGGTTCGTCTTGCCTTGGGCGTTTTCCCCTAGAAAAATATTTAAAGTTTTAGGAAAATCTAAGGTCAGCCCATCATAATTACGATAATGCTGTACCTCGATTTCATTCAGTCTCATCGACTACCTCGCCTTTTTTGACCATAAAAAAAGTACCTTCTTCAGGTATCTCGAGCATCATACCGGCATATAGTTTTCTGCCGCGGCGATTCTCTAGTTCCCCATCTACGAAAACACTATTTTCAGCTAAGTACCATTTGGCAGCGCCGCCACTGCTGATAACATCGACTTCTTTTAAGACTTGACCGAGTGTCATGTAATCAGTTTCTAAAACAATCGTCTTTTTCAAAATGCATCCCTCTTTTTTGTTTTCACTTTTACTCTTATATTATACTCTTTTTTACGTCAAAAAACAAATTTATCCGTCTAATTTTGTTTCTAAGCAATTTTGAATGCAATCGACAAAAAATATTCTAATGATTAAAAAAGGCTTAAAATGCATTTTAAGAAGAAATTCGCATGTTGTGGCTCTTGAAATATTTTTCATTGTTTTTCAGTAGGAAAATCTAACGAACTAAAAATTGACTTATACAGTCTGACGATATACAATCAACATATACAGTCAAACTGTATATAATAATTCTATAAAAGGTGTACGATAAATGACTATTAATAAGATCTTACCTCTAACAGAAACAACGTTTTATATTATGATGGCCCTAATTGAACCTTCTCATGGATATGCCGTCATGCAAAAAGTGGAGGAAATAAGTAACGGACGAGTACGTATTGCAGCTGGCACAATGTATGGCGCAACGGAAAATCTATTAAAACAAAAGTTGATTTGTGAAGTTCCCGGAGAAGATAAACGTCGACGCGTATACAAATTAACAACTGCTGGCAAAAAAGTTTTAACCCTTGAAGTCGAACGATTAAAAGAATTAGTGACACTTGCTGATCATTTATTATAGGAGGAGCCAATGAAAAAACTAAAATTATTTATTGATATAAAAAAAGAAGAACAGTATTTAAAAGAAATGGCTGAACAAGGCTGGGCGCTGGTAAAATATAGCATTTGGGGAATCTATACATTTGAAAAAATAGCTCCAAAAACACTGAATTACAGAATTGATTATCAGACATTCAAAAAGAAAGCTGATTATGTTGCTTATCTGACTTTATTTGAAGATGGTGGTTGGCAGCAGATCAGTGGGACGAAAAATAGTGGATTTCAATTTTTTTCCCCACTGAACAGTAAAAATCAAGAGTTAGATATATTTTCAGATACTTCATCAAGTAATGAACGTTATAAGCGTTTATATGATCAAGCTATTATATGGGCGACATTGATGATTCTTTATTTTTTTATGCTGCAACCTTCTTTTGAAAACATATCCTCATGGTACTTAACTTCTAGTATCTGGGCATATACAGGGCTACAATTGTTTGGAATGATCATTATGCAGACGTTCTTTTTGATCATCCAGATAATGCCAATGATGTTTTTCATATTTGGAGCAGTCTACTTTACAATTATGGGGACAAAAACAAAAAAGCTTATAAAGAAATATGAGACTGGATAAGATTCCTATCTACAAAATATGAAAAAGAGTGAGCGAACAACTGAATTTCAGTCGTTCGCTCACTCTTTTTTTAGATATTTTAATTCGTACGAACTGGCGTAATCAACTGAATAAAGTCTAAATCTGTTTCAGTTGGTTCTAACGTAAATGGACGAATCGCAGAAATAAATTTAACTGTAATACTCATATCTCCAAATGCCCGTAGTGCATCTTTCATATAATCTGGGTTGAAAGAAATTTCTAAGGGGTCACCTGTCACTTTTTCATAATTTAGCGGTTCTTCTACTTTACCGATTTCTGGAGAATTACCGTACAGGATAACTGAATCAGACGCAATCGCTAAACGAACAATGTTATTACGGCCTTCATGTGATAATAATGAGGCACGATCGATGGCTGATAATAATTCTGGTACATAAAAATCGATTTCTGTATTAAAGCTTGTAGGAATCAAACGATTCGTGTCAGGATAATTTCCTTCTAGCAAACGAGAATAGAAATACATATTTTGTGTTTTGAATAATACTTGATTTTCCATGATGCTGATCTCAACCATTTCTTCTTCGTTTGTGAAAGAACGAGAAAGCTCCGTTAAACTTTTTCCTGGTATAACAATATTAAAATCTTCAGCTGCTTGTTCGATTGGAATGATTCGTTGACTTAAACGATGTGAATCTGTTGCAACAGCTAATAATTTTTGATTTTCTAAAATGAAATGAACTCCTGTAAGAATTGGTCGGCTTTCATGAAGCGAAACTGCAAATCCTGTCTCGTTGATGATTTTTGTCAACAGATGAACTGGTAATTGGATTTGATTTTTAGCATCGATAACCGGAAGGTGTGGATAATTATCTGCATCCAATCCATTAACTGTAAAATCAGCTTTGCCTGAGGTGATCGCTACTTGGTTATTGTCTAAGACTTCCAAGGTAAACATATCTTCAGGTAATTTACGGATGATTTCTCCAAAGAATCGTGCTTGTAAAACGATACTACCGGTTGATTCAATGGTCATTTGAGCTTTTTCATCATCTTTAGTTAGAAAACTTTCAATAGAAATGTCGGCATTGCTACCTGTTAATGTTAACCCTTCATCATTTAGAACAATTTTTACACCTGTTAAAATGGGGATCGTGGTTTTTGAAGAGATAGCTCTTTGAACAGTTTGTAATTCTTGTAAGAATATACTTCTTTTTACAGTTAATTTCATAATGATTGAACTCCTTTTTAATTGAATTTAAACGCATAAATTTTGCGAAAACAGTTTTGTATTTATATATAAATAAATAATAAAAGTAGTAGGTCCTGTTAATTCTGTGGAAAAGTCTGGAAATGAAATGAAATAGGAGTTTTCCACCTGTGTATAACCTGTGGAAAACTTTTTGCTTTTTCGCTTTTTTATCCACAGGCTACGAATTAAGCAAGTTTTTGATTTCGCCAACTTCTTTTTGAATCGTGGGATCTTTTTCCATTAGTTGTTGAATTTTTTCATGCGCATGAATCACTGTAGTATGATCTTTTCCGCCAAATTCTGCACCAATTTTTGGTAAAGAATTTTCGGTCATCTCTCTAGATAGATACATCGAGATCTGTCTAGGAACCACGATTGATTTAACTCGTTTTTTACCTTTTAAATCTTTTAATTGAATATGGTAATACTTTGCCACTTCTTCTTGGATTTGTAAAATCGATAGATGATTTTGACTACCGACAGATTTTAAAGATTTCAGTGCATCAGCTGCCAAACTAGTGGTAATATCTTCTCCATTGATCGTAGCGAAGGCTTGAACGCGGACTAAGGCTCCTTCTAATTCTCGAATATTGGAATCGATTTGGCCTGCGATGTAGCTCAGTGTATCGTCAGGAATCTCTAAGCGTTCAGCATCGGCTTTTTTCCGTAAAATGGCAATTCGTGTTTCCAAATCTGGTGGTGTGATGTCAACCGATAGCCCCCAAGCAAAACGAGAAACCAAGCGTTCAGGAAGCTTGGGAATATCATTAGGTGGCCGATCACTTGTAAGTACGATTTGTTTGTTTTCATTATACAAATCATTAAACGTATGGAAAAATTCTTCCAAGGTTGCTTCTTTCTCTGCTAAAAATTGAATATCATCAACTAACAGCAAATCAACATTTCGATACTCTTTTCGGAACTGTTCTGAATTTTTCGTTTGGATCGAATTGATAAATTCATTTGTAAAAGTTTCACTGCTGACGTATTTTACTTTAGCATCCGGTCGATTTTGCAGCATTTGATGACCAATAGCGTGCATTAAATGGGTTTTACCAAGTCCAACGCCGCCATAAAAAAATAGCGGATTATAGATAGAACCAGGATCTTCTGCTACAACTAAAGCTGCAGCATGCGCCATTTGATTTCCTTTTCCGATAACGAATGTGTCAAAAGAATACTTTGGATTCAATAAAGCTTTTTTGCCGTGTTCGGCAATTTTTTCTTGCGTTACAGGGGCTTTTTTTTCTTCTTGAACCGCCATCGTCTCTTTTTCGCCAGTAACAACAAAATGAGGCATGACTTCAGCACCAGTTAATTTAAAGCCGGTTTCGACGATTTTTGCGGCTAAATTCTTTTCCCAATAGTCTTTATGAACAGCAGATGGAACCTCTAACCATAATTGGTTATTCTCCAACTTTAGCGGTTGCGTTGTTTTTATCCAAGCATCAAAACTTGGTGCAGATAAAACAGATTGGTAAGTATCTTCTAGATCTTTCCAGAAACTTTCCATATCGGGCATATGGTGACCTCCTTAATTTAATAGGGGAAAAATTCAGTTAATGCTGTAGAAAAATAGGAAAATATGAGGGCGGGATTTTTTTACCACAATCATATTTTTGTCTTTTTTCTGAGAAATAAGCTCGTGGAACTAAATACAAAATTTTCTATATAAAAAAGCAGAGCAAATATAAATTGATAAGCAAATAGAATTTTAGCATTTTTTTCAAACTTTTTCCACAGGCAAATTGTTAATTGTGGAAAAAAAATTCACAGAGGGTGATAAACTTATCCACAGAGAGGGAATAAACTGTGGATTTATCTAAGTTATTTTATTTATCCACAGCAAGTTCTGTAAAACAAAGCTCGATATTAATGGTTTTTTGAGGAGTTATACACAACTGAAAAACAATATGTGCATAACTTTTTAACACCCTGTTTTTTTGTGCAAAAGTGTGAAGAAAATTAAAAATGAAATGTGAGGACTAAAAAAACTATCCACAAGCTATCCCTATTTTTTTCTCATTTGTGGATAACTTATTTGGTTAGGTGGAAAAAATAATTCCTGAAAATTTATTGACAAATATACCCAATACTAGTTATACTATCAAAGTATGTCTATGTATTGATGGATAGTTACAATTTCAGGAGGTGGAACAAGAGATGAAAAGAACGTATCAACCAAACAAACGCAAACGTCAAAAAGTTCACGGTTTCCGTAAACGCATGAGCACAAAAAATGGTCGCAACGTATTAGCGAGCAGACGTCGTAAAGGCAGAAAAGTTATTTCAGCATAATCTATGTTGACTTTAAATAACGAATTAAGTTCAAACTAAGAACCCTTTATTATCTTCACAATGTATGTGTGGAAATAATAAAGGGTTCTTTTGTTGTGAATCACCACGACTGGCTTCGCCAGAGTGGATGATGAACAATACTTGGCGAACGAAGTGAGAGAAGTTACCTTACTAGTGAATCACGATCAAGTTACTACTTAACAAAATAGAGAGAAGTACCTTCAAAAAACTAGTAAGATAAGATTTTTCAGAACTACAAGACGTACAAAAGGAGAAAAGCTACCTCATTAATAAATCGCCAAACATCTAACTACTAAAAAATAGCAACAATGAAAGTCGCAATATTAATTAACTGAAAGAAACGGTCAGTTTTAGAATTACGCTCATTTTGTTCCGACATCACCAATTTCTATAAGCTAACTACCCCCAAAATTCTCTCAATCCTACAAAATAAAGTGAAAAAAAACCAAAAAAATGATAATATATGAAATTAGAGTCATTATCACCAAAATCTCTGGTAATTTTCCATCAAATTTGGAAAAAATTGGCTAAGATATGCTATTATTGTAGAGTGAGCAAAAAAGAAAGATAGAAAGAAACAAAGGGATGCAGATGAAGAAATCCTATAGAGTAAAAAAAGAGAAAGAATTTCAAGCAGTATTTGAACATAAGCAGTCTTGTGCGAATCGCAGATTTGTTGTCTACGTCTTGGACAAACCGGAACAAAAGCATTTCCGGGTTGGAATTTCCGTAGGGAAAAAAATTGGGAATGCAGTTGTTAGAAATGCTGTAAAGCGTAAAGTTCGTACGTCGATCTACCAATTAAAAGAATCAATCGATCCAACTTGTGATTTTATTATCATCGCAAGACCTGGTGTTGACAAGTTAACATCTGAAGAAATTCACAGTAATGTGACGCATGTTTTAAAGCTTGCAAAAATTTTGAAATAAGAGAGGAACAGTTTTGTGAAGAAGTATAAACGCCTATTATTAATGGCAGGACTAGTGACACTTGTTTTAGTATTGTCTGCCTGTGGAACCGCCCCGATTAACGAAAGCAGTACAGGAATTTGGGACCGCTATATTGTCTATTATTTTGCGGAAGCAATTAAATTCTTATCCATTTCAGCAAATACTGGTATTGGGATCATCCTATTTACATTAGTAATTAGAATCATTTTATTACCATTGATGCATTTCCAAACGAAAAGCATGCGTAAGACCCAAGAATTACAACCAAAATTAAAAGCGCTACAAAAACAATATTCATCAAAAGATCCAGAAACACAACGCTTATTCCGTGAAGAACAGCAAAAATTATATGCTGAAAACAATGTGAATCCATATGCTGGGTGTTTGCCGTTATTGATTCAAATGCCGATCATGATGGCGCTGTATCAATCGATTTCACGTGTACCTGAATTGAAGCAAGGAAGCTTTATGTGGCTTAATTTAGGTCAACCCGATCCATACCTGATTTTACCGATTTTAGCGGCAGTCTTTACATTTGCCAGCAGCTATTTGACTAGTATGAGTCAAATCGAATCAAATGCTTCATTAAAAATTATGAACTTTGTGATGCCAGTTATGATCTTTGTAATGGGTATGAGTTTAGCTAGTGGATTGTCACTTTACTGGGTAGTTTCTAATGCCTTCCAAGTGGGTCAAACCCTATTGATCAATAATCCATTCAAAATCCGTAAAGAGCGTGCTGAAGCTGAACGACAAGTGAAAGAGCGCGAACGAGCATTGAAGAAAGCAATGAATCCTAAGAAAAAAAATAAGAAAAAATAAAAGGAGGTTTTCCAGATGCCGGTTTATGAGGGAAACACAATTGAAGAAGCAACAACTAAAGGGTTGGACGCACTGAATTTGTCAAAAGAAGAAGTAGAGATCAATGTAATTGCAGACGCTAAAAAAGGTTTCTTGGGTTTTGGTAAAAAGCTAGCTCAAGTATCGATCGAACCTACTGTCAGCGAACAAATCGCAGAAGCAGTTACAGAGACAGTCGAAGATGTCATTGTGACAGATGAGGAAGTCAAAGTAGAGACAGCCGTTGAAGAATTGCTAGCTACTAAGTCGGATTCTTCTGAACCAAAAGTCTTGGAAAACCTTGCAGATGAAGAAGCAATCACTGAATTGGCGTTGTATTTGACAACAATTTCAAAAGAATTGAACGCGCCAGCTCTAGTCCGTTTGGAACGCAAAGATGGCTTGTTGATTTTCCATCTAGATACCGAGAAACAAGGAATCTTAATCGGGAAACATGGCAAAGTTTTAAATGCTATGCAATATTTAGCTCAAGTATTTGTTCATCGCGTTGCAGAAAACAAATTATCTGTTGTGGTAAATGTTGGTGATTATCGTGAAAAACGTCAAGCAATCTTACAACGTTTAGCAGAAAGAACAGCAGAAAAAGTTAAGCAAACTGGTCGTCCAGTTTTTCTAGAACCAATGCCTGCATTTGAAAGAAAACAAATTCACTTTACTTTGAGTAAAGACGATCACATCAAAACACATTCAGAAGGCGATGAACCTTACCGCTATCTAGTTGTTGAGCCAGTGAAAAAATATTAATAAAGACTTAAATGTCCCTTTAAAAAGTATTTTTTTAAAGGGACATTTATTGTTTAGATCAAGTCAATTCTATTAAAAAATGGATTGACAAATGCCGTTAAACAAAGTATATTTTAAACGAAATCATTCTTATCAACGTACAAAATACGATGATAAAGTAGTTGGAGCATTCGTGCTTCTTCCAGCCTGGTTCTTTTAGAATCAGGTTTTTTATTTTACCAAAAATAACGTGGCTAGGACATAACTCTGCGAGTCACATTCTAGCCACGTAAAATCCAGATAAACGGTGGGAGCAAAAGCAACTCTGTCCCAACCTCGTTAATCCTATTTAGCCAATATTTGTTTGCGTAAACTGAACCACTGTTCCATAAGCAAAGATCTCCACGACCCATTTTCCTTGATATTCCACATATTTTTCTTCAAAATGACAGTTGATCACAGCATCTGCTTCATATTCAAAGGCGATCATTTTTAGTTGTCGATACACACCACTGAAGACTTCATTTGGATTGACATCAGGTGAAAATAGATCTGTCTCAATTCGATCTGTTGCAAAAACAATATCCCGAACGATATACTTTTTACTAACATTTCCTGTAGATAATGTGATTCCACTTAAACGATTTTCTAATTCTTGTTCATCGAATTTATCTTTTTTTGTTCGTTTCATCATAGGAACCTCCTTGCTTTATATAAATTTATTTTAAAGATAAAGCAGAAGAAATGCAAAGTTAACGAATGCTTTTAGTAAATAAACAATCTTGCGAAAAATATAAAAATATGCTATTCTATGTCAAGAAATTAATAGGAATTGATGCAGTGAAAGTGCTAGATCCAACCTGAAAAAATAGGGGTGGAGTGGGCGCTTTTTTTGTAGCCAAAAATCCATTTATACATATGTTAAAAAAGATAGAAGTTGTTTAACGTAATAATTATTACGCGAAAAACAGCTTAATCCATTAGCGAAAGGAAGTCAGTCAAACATGCAACAAATAACCTTAGAATTTGATACAATTGCCGCAATTTCAACGCCTCCTGGCGAAGGCGCAATCAGCATTGTTCGCCTAAGTGGCGATGAAGCAGTTGCGATTGCAGATAAAGTGTACCGTTCCGGTAGTAAACAACTGTTAGATGTGCCGTCCCATACAATTCACTATGGTCATATCCTTGATCCTAAAGATGACAGCTTGCTAGATGAAGTGATGGTTTCTGTGATGCGGGCACCGAAAACTTTTACCAGAGAAGATGTCGTTGAAATCAACTGTCATGGCGGAATCGTCGTTGTTAATCAGTTATTGCAGCTATTATTAAGAGAAGGCGCACGTTTGGCTGAGCCTGGTGAATTTACGAAAAGAGCTTTTTTAAATGGTCGCATGGATCTATCTCAAGCAGAAGCTGTGATGGACTTGATTCGGGCGAAAACGGATCGAGCGATGCATGTTGCGTTAGATCAATTAGATGGGAATTTATCTTCTTTGATCCGCTCATTAAGACAAGAAATCTTAGAAACTTTGGCGCAGGTCGAAGTTAATATCGATTACCCAGAATACGATGATGTAGAGGAATTAACGACGAAATTATTACTTGAAAAAGCTGGATTTGTCAAAGCCCAGATCGAAGGATTATTGACGACCGCTAAACAAGGAAAAATTTTACGTGAAGGCTTAAGCACAGCAATTATCGGTCGTCCAAACGTTGGAAAATCCAGTCTACTGAATCATTTACTACGTGAAGAAAAGGCCATCGTAACAGATATTGCCGGAACGACACGTGATGTTATTGAAGAATACGTCAATGTCCGCGGTGTGCCTTTGAAATTGATCGATACAGCTGGTATCAGAGAAACAGAAGATATCGTAGAAAGAATCGGTGTAGAACGTAGCCGTAAAGCATTAGCGGAATCCGATTTAATTTTGCTCGTTTTGAATCAAAATGAGCCACTGACAGAAGAAGATCGCCAATTATTAGTAGCGACAGACGGATTAAAACGCGTGATTCTACTAAATAAAATGGATTTACCTTCTCAATTAGATCGAGAAGCATTAAAACAGCTCGTTAATGATGAAGAAATATTACCCGTATCGGTTTTATCCAATACAGGGATGGAACAATTAGAACTAAAAATCGCAGACTTATTTTTCGGTGGTCAAACTGGGGAAAAAGATGCCACATATGTATCCAATACCCGCCACATCGCCTTACTAGATCAGGCAGCAATAGCGCTGGATGAAGTGATTCGCGGAATCGAAGCTGGAATGCCAGTTGATCTCGTTCAAATGGACATGACACGCTGCTGGGACTTTTTAGGTGAAATCGTCGGGGATAGTGTTCAAGACGAACTGATCACCCAATTATTCAGTCAATTTTGTTTAGGAAAATAGAGAGGAAGAGTCGATGAATCAATTTAAAGCAGAATCTTATGATGTAATCGTAGTCGGAGCAGGTCACGCAGGTTCAGAAGCAGCCTTAGCATCCGCTCGTATGGGCAGTAAAACACTGCTTCTAACAATCAATTTAGATATGGTGGCCTTTATGCCATGTAACCCATCTGTGGGCGGTCCAGCTAAAGGCGTCGTGGTGCGAGAAATCGATGCACTAGGCGGCGAAATGGGTCATAATATAGACAAAACATACATCCAAATGCGGATGCTAAACACAGGAAAAGGTCCGGCCGTTCGCGCCTTGCGCGCCCAAGCGGACAAACACGCGTATGCTACTGAAATGAAGCACACAATCGAACGTACCGATAACTTAGCTTTACGTCAAGGAATCGTGGAACGCTTGATCGTAGAAGATGGTATTTGTAAAGGTGTCGTCACAACAACAGGTGCACAATACCAAAGTAAAGCCGTGATTATTACAGCTGGAACAGCACTTCGTGGAGAAATCATCATTGGTGAATTAAAATATTCTTCAGGTCCCAATAATTCATTGCCGTCCATTGGTTTAGCCGATCACTTGAAAGAATTAGGCCTTGAAATGGACCGTTTCAAAACAGGAACACCGCCTCGCGTGAAGTCTAGCACGATCGATTATTCTGTCACAGAAGAACAACCTGGTGATGAACAACCAAATCACTTTAGTTTCAGTACGCCGGATAGTGCTTATAATTTAGATCAACGCTCTTGTTGGTTGACTTATACAAATGAAGGAACCCATGAAATCATTCAAGGCAATTTGCATCGTGCACCGATGTTTACAGGAATCGTTGAAGGAGTAGGTGCTCGTTATTGCCCATCGATCGAAGATAAAATCGTTCGTTTCTCTGACAAACCTCGTCATCAATTATTCTTAGAGCCAGAAGGATTGAACACAGAAGAAGTATACGTTCAAGGACTATCTACTTCATTACCAGAAGATGTCCAAACAGATATCCTACATTCAATTGCTGGTTTAGAAAAAGCTGAAATGATGCGCACAGGTTACGCGATTGAGTACGATGTCGTCGTACCGCATCAATTACGCCCAACCTTAGAAACAAAAGTGATCGACGGCTTATTTACAGCAGGCCAAACTAACGGGACTAGCGGCTATGAAGAAGCAGCAGGCCAAGGTCTGATTGCAGGAATCAATGCCGCACTTAAAGTGCAAGAGAAAGAACCGTTCGTAATGAAACGTAGTGATGGCTACATCGGTGTGATGATCGATGACTTAGTTACTAAAGGAACGAATGAACCGTATCGTTTACTAACATCAAGAGCTGAATACCGCTTGATTTTACGTCATGATAATGCGGATCTACGTTTAACTGAAAAAGGGCATGAAATTGGTTTAGTCAAAGAAGACCAATATACAGCTTATCTTGAAAAGAAAAAAGCAGTCGAAGCAGAAATTGCCCGTTTAAGTTCAGTCAGAGTGAAGCCTACAACGGACGTACAAGCGTTTTTAGAAGAGAAAGGCTCTGTTCCGTTGAAAGATGGGGTCTTAGCTAGCGACTTCTTAAAACGCCCAGAATTGACCTATCATGAAGTCACTCAATTTATCCCAGCAGCAGATACGCAATTGGATGATAAAGTCATCGAACAAGTAGAAATTCAAATTAAATATGAAGGCTACATCAAAAAAGCTTTGGAAAAAGTCGATAAACTAAAACGCATGGAAGCCAAACGAATTCCAGAAAATATCGATTATGAAGCAATCAACGGATTAGCAACAGAAGCGAAACAAAAATTGCAAAAAATCCAGCCAGAAACCATTGCCCAAGCAAGTCGGATCAGTGGAGTGAATCCAGCAGATGTGTCGATTTTGATGGTGTATATTGAGCAAGGGAAGATAGCAAAGGTTAAGCCTTAGAATGTTTATGTACCAAAGATTTATATAGATATTGATTCTCATTTGTTAATACAGAATTACAAAAAACTACATTTTCTTTGAAATTTTGATCTCGAATACCGAGTCTCAATTTTTCTTGGAGAATGTAGTTTTTCCATTATTTAAGCCTAGTAAAAGCTATAACGTAAAAAAATATAGGTTCGTTGGCCTGTTAAATAAATGGTAAGCGACTTTAAATGAAATAGAAACTACAGTCACTCACTTTTTTTCTCATAGGCAATTCCTTCACCAAAAGACCAATTTTCTACAGAAACTTCATTAAAAAGAATGAATACATTTTCTTTTTTTATCGTCGTTTGTTCGTCTATACGATCTGCAATTTTTTGATAAGAAACTTTTTTTTGCTCGCTTGTTCTACCTGGAAAACAAAATATTTCCAAATAAATGAACTGATTCGTTCTGCTATTTTTATTCAGTGGGTACTTTTCATCAACGAAGCTAGTATTCTTAGTTAAAGGAACCCAAATTTGAAAAGAATCATTTTCTGGAACATCAAAAGATTCTACCAACGCCGTATGAATACTTTCGTTTACTTTTTGGACTGTGAGCACATCAAAATCAAATTCATGAAAAACTTTTATAAAAGCCATTGTAATTCCTCCTTGCTGTTCTATTCTTTTAGTATATCGGTGTTGAAGGGTTATAGATAATTCATTTTTGGGTGTATAATTATGCTAAAAAGTGATGGAGGTGGACATGATTGATATAAAAGAATTGGTAACTTTCAAAACGGTTGTTGAACAACAAGGCTTTTCAGCGGCAGCAGATTTTTTAGGTTACTCACAACCCAACATTACAAAACATATAAAAAAGATAGAGGAATATGTTGGGTTTGAACTCTTTGTTAGAGGGTGGTTTTCATCTTTGACAAAGCAAGGAGAACTTTTTTTATAGAGAAGTGGATGACTTGTTGGATCACTGGAAGAGTGTATTAATTATTTCTGATGAAATAGCGAATGAACAGATAGGGGAAATTCGAATAGGAATCACAGAATCTTTGGCTAAAAAAATCATTCCTAAAATCATAGAATGGTTGGAGGTATACAGACCAAAAATGATTGCTGAGTTTGATATGGGGAATACGAAGCGAATGTATGAACTTGTTCAAAGCAATAAAGTAGACATGGCTTTTTGTGGAGAAGATGTTGAGTCGGCTTATCATTTGGAGTTTAAGAAATTTGCAGAGGAAAGGATTTTATTTGTCGTCTATGCAGATCATGCACTGTTAAACAAAGACACGTTGACATTAACAGATATTCTTGAGTATCCATTAGTCATGGGAGATAAAACGTGTATCAGTAATCGGAAATTTATGAAGGTGTTAGAAAAAAATAAATTATTACATAGGTTAAAAAAACAGTATGTCTGCTCAAATCCGATGTTAATTCCAGATATCTTACCAGCTAATTATGTTGGTATATTAACGAAATCAAATATGACTGAGAAAACAGGTGACATTGAAATATTAGAGTATGAGGATAGTGAGCTAGAAATGATATACGGTATTATTACAAAAAAGAGAGAACATGATTATCTAGAAAAGACAACAAAAAAGCTGATTGAATTATTAAAATATGAATTTTAAGAACTGGGGATGTAAGTTCCAGGTGAAATAAAATAGAAGACTGAAGATTGTACCGATCCTAAAAATGATTTTTAATCTTTTATTTTTTAGATAATTGGAAGAATATTCTGTATTCATCTGCTTGTTGAACAATATTTCTGATACACCTATTTATCAATAAACGAACATCGAAAAGGCTTGATACCAAGTCTTTTTTTGTTTCATGTGAAACATTTTGTGTTTCTCAGACTTAAAATCAGCCTTTTTAGGGAGACTTTCAACAGTAAATCAACAGTTAATAAGCACAAATGTAGAGTAAGATCGAAGTATAAATAAAAATCAAAACAAAGGAGTGAAAACAGTGCGGACAATAAAAACCATCACCGATTTTTGGGAAGTAATTGATGAAATAAGAATAAAAAAAGAACTAAATTGGTCAGATCTAGTTGGTGGCAAAGCTAAATTAGCGACTAGTCAACGATGGAATCTACCGCTAACGTATATTCTTCAAATACAAAATAAATTGGACATGAATATTTTGAATACGATTGTTTATGAGTTATCTGAATTGGAACAAGTGGTTAGTAAAAATCCAGAAACACCAAATAAAATGAAGCTGATCCATAAATGGATTCAATCAGATAAGTGGATGGAGGATGAAGAAATCGTCAAAACAGTGCAAGACATAGCCAAGACGATTCTTTGATAAAAACAAATTAAAGGAGCTAAAAAATGAAAAATGTAGAAAAAATGATTCAATGGATGACAGACCGAAAAGAAAAAGTTACCTATTCGATGAATGCTCGGCTAGGACCTAACAGCTATGATTGCTCGAGTGCAGTCTATTTCGCTTTGATTAATGGAGGTTTTCTTACTAGTGGGATGATGGGCAATACAGATACTCTGTTCTTACATTTAGAAAATGCAGACTGGACTCAGATACAAGCAGATGAAACTGGAAATTATCCGGCTAAAAAAGGAGATATTTTTATCTGGGGAAATCGTGGAGCATCAGGAGGAGCGGCTGGTCATACGGGAATTTTCGTAGATGATCAAGATCGAATCATCCATTGTAATTACGGCTATAATAGCATTACGATCAATGATCATGATACGATTTGGAGAGTAAATGGATGCCCTGTGATAACGATTTACCGCTATAAAAAAAGTGAAAGTAATCAGCCGAAACCGCAGCCAAACAAGCCCATCCCTCAACCCGAATCACAAAAGCAGTCATCAAATTTGATTTCCATGACGGGAACATTCCATCCAGATCGAAAACTAGCGGTCAGTCGGGATACTGATCCAGACGATCATACTAGTCCAGCACTCGATTATTATTTATCTGGTATGGCAATCAACTATGATCACTATATTCATAGTAATGGCTATGTTTGGATCAGCTATATCAGTCATGGTGGTGCGCGCCGTTATGTCGCGGTAGGACCAGACGATGGTCGGACAGATACGACCTGGGGAACTGGTTTTTTTAATTGATCAACTAAGAGATAATTTAGATATTAAAGGAAAGAGTCTTGCCTATAAAAAACAGCAGAATCTTGCTATAATGATGAAAAAGTAATGCTAGAGGGAGTGCCAATTAATGAAGACCAATTTTGTAGAAAGTGAATTTGCTCCGTTAAAAAGAGTGGTTTTAGCCCAATCACAATTTTATCTGCCAGAAGAGGAAAATGAATTAGATACAAGTTTTTTATCTGAAAAGAACCTCGATCTTTTTGATCATAAAGTTGGCGATGTAGCTGATCTTTACCCGGATATGCAAACAAAATGGGAAAATGAAAAAGTGCAGATGGCTCAATTATTAACTTCATATGGTGTAGAAGTTATCCGGCCACGGATGCTAACAGAATTTGAAAAAGAATCAGGGAAACAGAGCGGACGCGGCTATGCCAATTTCTTTTCAAGAGATCCATTTTTCACAATCGGTCATTTCGTCATTGAGGGGAATTTGAGATTTCCTCATCGACGTTTGGAAGTCTTACCAATTCGAGCTATTTTAATTGAGGAATCTAAACATCCAGAAGCGATTTATGTAGCAACACCACAGCCAGATATTTCACAAGGATCAGCAAGTGAAGCAGGGCCGTTTCTAGAAGGTGGCGATGTTTTAGTGTATGGTAAAACAATATTTGTTGGGTATTCAGGTTTAGCGAGTAATTTAAACGGCATCAGCTGGTTGAAATCACTTTTAGAGCATTGGGATTACAATGTCGTACCTGTACGTTTGCATCCAGATATCTTGCATTTGGACTGTGCACTGAGTATGGTAAAAGATGGTTTGATGATATACTGCGAGGAAGCATTTTTGGATGGTGTGCCTCGAGAATTAAAAAACTGGGACAAAATCAATGTTTCGTTAAAAGAAGCTTCTTTATTGATGACAAATGGCCTGCCACTGAATGAATCTGTCTATATCACTGACCAATCATTTACAAAATTGATAGCAGAATTAGAAAAATATGGAATGAAGGTCGAAACATTAGACTATGAAGTCTCAATGACCTTTGGCGGTTCCTTCCGCTGCACCACGCAAGCATTATTAAGAACAACTAACTAGCTGATAACTTTAAAAAAACGAAAAGAAGTTCAGATTTTTACCAAATAATTGTAATAAAGAAGCCAATTTTTCAACATAAAAAAGTCACAATTTCGGGTTATTATATATTCATACCAAACAACCCTAACAAAACACTTTTTCATTTTTTAACTCCTTTTCCCACTCTCCCCCAAAGAGTGGGTTATTTGTTGTTCATCACTCCACTTCGTTTCGATCTCATCAAACTCTAAGTGCTGAAGCACTAAGAATTGAAGGACTACGACTGGCTCCGCCAGAGTAGATGATGAACAATACTTGGCGACCGAAGGGAGAGAAGTTACCTTACTAGTGAATCACCTAACGCCTAACGCCAAAAAAAGTAGTATAGTAATAATGATAAGTAACAGTTATTAATCAAACGAAGATAACAGGCACGTTCGGAATTACGAAGAACAAAGTGAGTAGATGATGAACAATACAAGGCATGCAAAGAGAGAGAAGTTGAATCACCAAAAATCTAAACCTAAAAAAATAGACCTTACACAACCAGAATCGTTATATTTCGTTAAAATCCAATCAAAATAGGAACCCGAAACCCCTTTTTAAAATAAGCTGAAACCACAAAAATGTTTTTTTGGCTCTATACTTTCTGATGTTGGTGAGAA